>JAIRWS010000116.1 GCA_031268855.1 Candidatus Margulisiibacteriota bacterium
TTGAACCCACGGTACCCGCGAGGGCACAACGGTTTTCAAGACCGCCGCAATCGACCACTCTGCCACTCCTCCGAAAGTCAATTGAAATTATACAACAACTGCGAAAATAAAAATAACACCGCTGGAAATGTTATACAAACTGGATACTGATAAAAAGTTTTGCCGGTAGAAAAGGTGTGCGGATTAAGAATTACAGGAAAAGATTTTACTAATTAAAAGTTAGTAAGCAACGCAGAACTTACATCGGATAAAAAATACACAAACTGACTTATATTATAAATTCGCGCTTTTTTTAAAGCCGGGCAAATTTGCTGCCGATATACATTCGCCAGCAGAGGATCAGGATCGACGCCACCGGCAGAGAAAAGATCATGCCCCAAATGCCCCAGATCTCCGTGCCCAGCAGCATGACCAAAAAAACCATGAGCGGTGAAAGGCGTGTGCTTTTGCTTAAAATTTGCGGCGCGATAATATTGGCGAGTATGGCCTGCATGATGCAAAAAAAGATCACGATCGGCAGCGCCAAATACAACTGGTCTGGAAAAGAGACCATTACGGCCGGTAGAGCCGCCAAAACCGGCCCGAAAAACGGAATAAATTGCATAAAACCGTTCCACAGCGCCAGCAGCAGGGGAAATTTGAGGCCGATCAGCAGATAAAAAATCCACACGGCCAGCGAACTGATCACCGAAAGCAGCACTTGTCCGACGAAATAGCCGGTGATGATTTTGTAGATCATGGTCAGGGTTTTTTTCTCTTTACTGCTGGCTTCGCGCAGGAGCGACGCTTTAAATTTTTCCACCGGCTTGGTGTCAAACAGCATGTAGATCAGCAGCACATAAGCGACCAAAAATTGTAGCACCGAAGTGATCGTGCGTGACAGCGAATTAACGATGTCTTTGAAGAATCCTAAAATGCTGTTGCTCCCCAGCACCAAATACTGGCTGATGTTTTCGCGTATCGAATCCTGCGCCTGCGCGGGCAGCAATTCCTGGAACTGCTGAAATTTATTTTGCAGCTCACCGGTCAGCATGCTGATCTGGGCGTTGATGTTTTGCGAATTTTTAAGCAATTCGAAAGTCTGCATGATCAGCGCCGGCACGACCAGCGAGATGACAAAGATCAGCGCGGCGGTCAGCAGAACTATGCTCAAGAGCGCGGCTAGCCGGCGGGAATGGATTTTGCCGTAGAGGTATTCCGTGAACGGATGCATTAGCAGATAGAGGAAAAGCGCCACCGCGCCGATCCAAAAAGTCGTCGGCGCCAGCACGCGCGCGGCCAGGCACAAAACCGCCAGCATGACCCAGTATTTATGCGCCGCGATAAACTCGAACAGCCATCGCAGCCAGGTCAGAATAGATGATCGCGGATTGTTAGCAGCCATGGTCAGCCCTCCTTTTGCAGTAGAATAGTTTGCGCTGGATAGGCCAGCTCAACATTCCTTTTGGCGAACTCTTCCTTGATCCGAAAATTGATCGCCTGCTGAATGTCCATATAACGATTGTAGTCGTTGCTTAAGACATAGTAAACCACCTCAAAGATCAGCGCCGACGCGCCGAATTCCGCAAAGTGCGCGCGGTCAAAACTGGCCTGCTGCTGCTCGCGGATAATGGTTTCCAGCAGCCGCGGAATTTCCTGGAGTTTTTCCAGCGGCATTTGCTGCGGCAGATTGAGCCGAAAAACTATGCGCCGCAGATTCATGCGTTTGTAATTGCGCACGCGCGAGCCGGTCAGGTCGGTGTTGGAAAAAACCAATTCTTCGCCGTCGAGGCTGCGCAGCCGCGTGGTCTTGACGCCGATGTTTTCCACCGTGCCGCGGAATTCACCAATGACAATGTAGTCGCCCAACTCGAACGGCCGGTCAAAAAAGATAATAAAGTAGCTGAACAGATCGCCGAGTATGGACTGTGAAGCTAGCGCGATGGCCACGCCGCCGATGCCTAAGCCCGTGACCAGCGCGGAAACGCGTATGCCCAGATTGTCCAGCAGGAGGATCAGCGTCAAAGTCCAGATCAGGATTTGCAGCAGAATTTTGATCACGGTCGCGGTCTGCTTGCTATTGAGATTATTTTTTTTGCCGAGGCCGTGCTCGACCAGCGGCGGGATAAAATTGGTCAGAAAACGAATGCCGTAATAGGCGAAAAGGATTTTGGCCGCCACATTGATGAATTTCAGCGCGACGACGGACACGAGCAGCTGCTGAAAATTGAGCCAAAAAGCCAGAAAATAAGCCGGCACAAGGAGGTTTTTTTCAATGTTTTCAAAAAGAAGATCCTGCAGAAAAACGGCGTGTTTTTGGCTCCATTTTTCACAGGAATTCAGAATAAATTGTTTGCAGCACCAGATAAAGAACACGGATAGCGCCAGGCCTGCCGCAAACCAAATATAGGCGCCGAGGGTGTTGCCGTAAAACTGTCTGGCCAAAATTTCCTGCATAAGCCTATTTTAACACAATACGCTATAATTGCGGCCATGACGATTTTGGTGGAAAGAGAGCAGGTCGGCATTTTCGGCAAGATGAATGCCGGCAAAAGCTCGCTGATGAATCTCCTGACTCAGCAGGAAACCTCTATTGTGGACGCGGCGCCGGGCACGACGGCCGACACGCAGACCGCGCTGCTGGAGCTGCACGGTCTGGGGCCGGTGAAATTATTTGACACGGCCGGCTGGGACGAGAATGGCGCGCTGGGCGAAAAAAAACGCCGGAAAACTTTCAACGCCCTGCAGGAATGTGATCTGGCGCTCTTGCTCATCGATCCCGCGGCGGAAAATCTGGCGGTGGAAAAAGAGCTGCTGGAAAAAGCGCGTGAATTAGATAAGCAGCTTTTGGCCGTCTACAATATATTTCGGGACACGGACAAAAATAAAACAGCGGGCGTGGCCGAAAAAATAGATCTGCTACGTTTTTACCCGCGGATTACTCTACGCGCCAATGACCTGTCCGCCCGCGCCGGACTGCTGGATTTTATTTTGCAAAATTATCTTCCGAAAAACACCCAGCGGGACTTACTGCCTTTTGTGCAAAAAGACGAATATTATGCGCTGATAATTCCCATGGACGCTGAGACACCGTCCGGCCGCTATCTGCGCCCGCAGGCCATGGCCGAAGAATACATTACGCGGCATTGGGCTTATCCGGTTTCATTCCGTCTGGATCTGGCTGCGGCGCGCACCTCGCCAGCGTATCCGCAGGATACTACGCTCGGTAGCCGCGCCGCGAACGAAAAAAAACGTTTTGAAAATTTCTTAAATAATTTTTCAAAAAAACCGCGGGCGCTGATCACCGATTCGCAGGCGCTGGACATCATGGCCAAATGGTGTCCGGCGGATATTGAGCTGACGACCTTTTCTATAGCAATGATAAACTATTTCAGCCGCGGCCGTTTGCCGAAATTTGTCGACGGTGTGCGGGCGCTGGAGACTTTGCGCCCCGGTGACAAAGCGTTGATCGTCGAGGCCTGCAATCACTCGCGTGTTGGCGAGGATATCGGCACAGTGCAGCTGCCCAATTATTTTGCCCAAAAATATCCGGGTGTGATTTTGGAGCATAATTTTGGCCGCGAGTTTCAGGATAATAAAAACCTGGCGCGCTACAAACTGATCATTCACTGCGGCGGCTGCATGATCTCCGCGCAAAAACTGCAGGCGCGTCTGCGCGATCTTGAAACCGTCGGCGTGCCGATCACCAATTATGGCGTGCTGCTGGCTTATCTGCAGGGCGGGGATGTCCTGCGCCGGGCGCTGCGGCCGTGGGGTGTCTGAACGGCAGATCCTTTCCTGTCTGGAGCAACTCCTCTATGCACAAATATTTCAGTTGCATATGGTTGGCCATAATTTCCGCTATTTCTATAATCTCATTCGTCATTGTTTTTCTATCTTTTCAGCCCAGTAATCCAAATTACTAACTATTTCTTTTTGATTTATAGAAAAAATCTTATTGCCCTTAACTATATATTTATCATTCGGTAATCCATCATATATTTTGATATATCTTTTGGTATTTGGGTCAAATAAAAGCAACCCAAGATTTCCGAATTCCATGTCTTTCAATATGAACAAATTTTTATATTCCTGCAAAGAATACATATCAATATGTTCATAGATTATTGGTTGTATTGAGTTTGTTTTTATATTCGTTACATACAAATATGACGGATAAGGATCACTTGGCCAGTAAAATAGTTCTGGTTTTTCAAGTACAGTATAAAACACTTCATCATTATATATTTTTGGACTACTGCAATAGTATCCAGCTGGCGAATTAAGCAATTTCACTTTTTTATCTAGATGATTGTACAAATATAATTTACCGTTCTTGTTTGATGCATATACAACTATATTATTACTTACATCATAATCAGGTTGGTGGGCCTCGTCGGTTATTATAAATTTACCTATCTTATTTTGGAAATACAAAATATTATTTTCAAATAACAGCTTATTATAATTATTTACATTATTGGCACAACCAATTGTTAAGAACACACAAATTGTCATTACAAGTATTATATTTTTACTCACCTTTCTTTCTCCTTTATCTTTCGTTATAGTTATAAATGAAGAGAATAACTCCCTCTGATTTCTATTGTTTTTACCTTATATGTGCTCATCACAGAAATAATCTGTTTCAATGACATGTCACTTGTCCTTATACAACCATTTGTCCAATAATTAGTTCCGAGATTAGCTCTTCCGGCATGAATTCCAATACCTTCTCTTGATGAAATATTAATTGGAATAAATGCATACCCTATACTCGAGTTAATATCTTTTCCAGCATATATCGGGTTGCCTAATGAATGAGGCTTATTTTTCTCATTATTCGGAGCATATGAATTACCATTAAGTTGATCTACAGAATTACTATACCCAGATGCGTTATTGTAAGCTTCCCACTGCCCAACCTGATTACCAGAATCGTCATACATAGTTAATGTACTAGAATCCCTATCAAACACCATTGTCGGTTCCACCAGCGTCATATCCTGTTCTTGCGCTACTGGTTTCTTTTCCGGCGTCAAATCTCCTAGATCAAGATTATAATCAAATCCCCCGCCCACATTTACTCTCCCATCCAGCGACGCGTAATGCGCCCCGAAGGACGCCACCGCCCCAAGCGCAGACGCATACACGCTCCCCGAGGCTGTCCCATACGTACCATGCTTGTCTACCTGCACTCCAGCTTTCGCCGTATATCCTATGCTCGCCACCCCAAGCTCTATACCAGAGCTCAGATCCAGACCTGCAAATCCATACATAGACCCATCCGAAAAATTCACACCTATCGTCAAAA
>JAIRWS010000117.1 GCA_031268855.1 Candidatus Margulisiibacteriota bacterium
TATATCTTTTTAGTTTGTTCATAAATAACATATTAAGTACCAAATATAATTCACTTATTTTACAACTTACAAGATGTCTGCACAATTTAATTTGCAGAGGCTTCTTGTATTTTTAATTTTACAGGCGGATCGTTTAAATTCCGCCGCACCGCCGCGTTGACAATTTTCTGTCTCCTGCTTTATAATAGCCGCCCTTTTGCCGTTAAGCTGCGGAAAAGGAGATTATGTGCCTGAGCGATGTTAAGGAGAAACTTTAAATGGCAACGATAAATCAATTGATCAAAAAAGGCCGGAGAAAAAAAGTTTTTAAAACCAAATCTCCCGCTATGGCGTCCTGTGCGCAGAAGCGCGGCGTCTGCATGAAGGTTTACACAACCACTCCCAAAAAACCAAATTCCGCGTTGCGCAAAGTCGCGCGTGTGGTGCTGTCTAATAAAGAAGAAGTCACCGCCTATATCCCGGGCGAGGGGCACAATCTGCAGGAACACTCGATCGTGATGATCCGCGGCGGGCGCGTAAAAGACCTGCCCGGTGTGCGTTACCATATTTTGCGCGGTGCGCTGGACACGCTCGGCGTGGAAAAACGCCGGCAAGGGCGTTCCAAATACGGCGCGAAACGGCCAAAGCCCGAAAAGAAATAAGGAGAGGATAGATGTCGAGAAGAAACCGAGCGGTCAAGAGAAGCAAAAATCCCGACCCTGTTTACAATAATTATCTGGTGTCTGAAACGATCAACAAAATCATGCTGAAAGGCCTGCGTTCCAAAGCGGAACATATTGTGTACGGTATGATCGATTTGCTGGGCGAGAAAACCAAAAAATCCGGTATCGAAGTCTTTAATGAAGCGGTCAATAACATCAAGCCGGTCATGGAAGTAAAATCCCGCCGCGTCGGTGGCGCCAATTATCAAGTGCCGGTGGAAGTCCGTCCGGAGCGGGCGCAGTCGCTGGCGATCCGCTGGTTTATCACGGCCGCGCGCGCGCGCAAAGGCAAAAATATGATCGAACGCGCCGCCGCGGAAATGCTGGACGCGTTCAACAACACGGGCGCGGCGATCAAGAAAAAGGACGACACGCACAAAATGGCTGAGGCTAATAAGGCTTTTGCGCATTTTAGATATTAAGCAACGGTTGGTCTTTGAGATAAAAGGAGCAGGAAATTGGGCGCTAGACAGGTAGAATTAAAAGACACGAGAAATATCGGTATTGCCGCGCATATTGACGCGGGCAAAACCACGCTTTCCGAGCGCATTTTGTTTTACACCGGCGTGTCACACAAGATCGGCGAAGTGCATGATGGCGCGGCGATCATGGACTGGATGGTGCAGGAGCAGGAGCGCGGCATCACGATCACTTCCGCGGCGACCACCTGTTTTTGGAACAAAGACGACACTAAATACCGCGTCAATTTGATCGACACCCCCGGCCACGTGGATTTCACCGTGGAAGTAGAGCGCTCTTTGCGCGTGCTGGACGGCGTGGTCGCGGTTTTCTGCGCGGTGGGCGCGGTGCAGCCGCAGTCGGAGACGGTCTGGCGTCAGGCTACCAGATACAAAGTGCCGCGCATTGTTTTCGTCAATAAAATGGATCGCGTCGGCGCCAATTTTTACCGCGTGGAAGAGCAGATCGTGGATAAACTAAACGGCCGTCCGGTGCCGATCCAGCTGCCGATCGGCGCGGAGGATAATCTCCGGGGTGTTTTCGATCTGGTCAATATGCGGGCGATCTACAATAAAGGTGAAAAAGGCACGGAGCTGGAATACTCCGACGAAATACCAGAAGAATTAAAAGATAAAATTCCAGCCTACCGCGAAAAACTGATCGAGGCTGCCGCTGAGCAGGACGAGGCCTTGCTGGAAAAATACATGGCCGATCCGTCCAGCCTGACTCCTGCGGAGATCAAAAAGGGTTTGCGCGCTGGAGTGATCAAAACGGATTTTGTCCTGATGACCTGCGGTTCGGCTTTCAAAAACACTTCGATCCAGCCGCTGCTGGACGCGGTCTGCGATTATCTGCCCACTCCGCTGGAAAAGCCGGTTTTTGGCACGGATGCGGACAGCGGCGAGGAAATAACGGTCAAAGTCGGCGACAGTGAAAAATTTGTCGGTCTGGCTTTCAAGGTGGCGACCGATCCTTTTGTCGGACGCTTGACTTATGTGCGCATTTATTCCGGCACTTTGCAGTCCGGCTCTTATGTGGTGAATACGACCAAAGGCTCAAAAGAGCGCGTCGGCCGTCTGGTGCTGATGCACTCCAATAAACGCGAGGAGATCGACGAAGTGCACGCGGGAGATATTTGCGGCGTGATCGGTTTGAAAGACACGACGACTGGCAATACTATCGCCGCGGAAGGCAATAATATCGTGCTTGAGGCGATGACTTTTCCGGAAACGGTTATTGACGTGGCGATCGAGCCGAAAACCAAAGCGGATCAGGAAAAAATGGGTGAGGCGCTCAAAAAACTGGCCGAGGAGGATCCGACTTTCAAAGTGCGTACCGATGAACAGACCCAGCAGACGATTATTTCTGGTATGGGCGAGCTGCATCTGGAGATCATCGTTGACCGCCTGGTGCGTGAATTCAAAGTCGAGGCCAATGTTGGCAAGCCGCAGGTGGCTTACCGCGAAACTATCCGCAAATCAGTCGAACAGGAAGGCAAGCATATCAAACAATCCGGCGGCCACGGCCAGTACGGACATGTCTGGCTGCGCATTGAACCCAATGAAAAAGGCAAGGGCTACGAATTTGTCAATGAAATTGTCGGCGGTGTTGTGCCGCGCGAGTTTATCACCCCGGTGGACAAAGGCGCGAAGAACGCTCTGGCTTCCGGTGTGCTGGCTGGTTTCCCGCTGGTCGATGTGAAAGTCTCTTTATTCGACGGTTCTTATCACGATGTGGACTCTTCGGATATCGCTTTCCAGCTGGCGGCGAATCTGGCTATCAAAGAAGGCGTGCCGAAATGTAATCCGGTTTTGCTGGAGCCGGTCATGAAAGTTGAAGTGGAAGTTCCGGAAATTAATTCCGGCGATGTGATCGGTGATTTGAGCAGCCGCCGTGGCCGTATCGAGGGCATGGAGTCTATTCGTGGCACACAGATCATCAAAGCCAAAGTTCCGCTGGCGGAAATGTTCGGCTATTCCACAGACCTGCGCAGCAAGACCCAGGGCCGTGGCACTTACACGATGGAGTTTTCCGATTACGAAGAAGCGCCGAAAAATGTCACCGAGACAATTATCAGCAAATATAAAGGAAATTAAGAGAGGTATACTGTGGCAGTCAAAGCAAAAACTAAAACAACATCCAACCATACGGTGCGGATCAAGCTACGGTCTTTTGATCACGCTTTGCTGGATCAATCTTCCGGCCGGATCGTGCATACCGCGCAGCGCTCCGGCGCCAAAGTGCTGGGGCCGATACCGCTGCCGACAGACATTAAGCGCTGGACGGTTTTGAAATCTCCGCACGTGAATAAGAATTCCGGCGAGCATTTCGATTTGCGCGTGCACAAACGGCTGATCGATATTATTGATCCGCCGGCCACCACTATCGACGCGCTGACCAAGCTGGATCTGCCGGCTGGCGTGGACATTGAGATCAAGAGCTAAAAGAGGATTGGAAGAGAGGATCGGACATGAAAAGTTTATTGGGCAGAAAGATCGGTATGACGCAAGTTTTCACTGACGACGGTCGGGCGCAGGCGATCACTGCGGTGGAATGCGGCCCGTGCGTGGTTTTGCAGGCCAAGAAAAAAACTGAAAAAGATAACTATTCGGCCTTGAAGCTGGGTTTTCTTGAGGCAAAAAAGGCCGACAAAGCGAAGCTGGGCGTGGCCAAAAAAATAGGCCTGGACAAAGCCAAAAAATACGTGCGAGAAGTGCGCGTGCCGGACACGCTGGATATTCCGGCGGGCAGCGTTTTAAATTGCGATATTTTCGCGGCTGGCGAAAAAATTTCGGTGACCGGCACGAGCATCGGCAAGGGCTTTCAGGGCGCGATCAAGCGGCATGGTTTTACGATCGGCCCGCGCAGTCATGGTTCGAAAAATAACCGCATCACCGGCTCGCAGCGTTTTATGGATCGCGGCGGACGTATTCCCTGCGGCGCTAAAATGCCTGGACAAATGGGCAATGCCCGTGTTACAATCCGCGGCCTCAAGGTCGTAGAGGTCTTGAGTGACAAAAACGTTATTCTTGTCAGCGGCGCTATACCGGGCCCGAAAAACGGGTTGGTTGTTGTAAGCAACCATCATGCCGAATACGACGCTGAGAAAATAGCTGCCAAAAAATAAGAGGTTTAAAAAATGGCGTCAGAGGTAAAAGTTTTTGATCTGGCCGGCAAGGCTGTTGGGTCATTAACGCTGAATGAAAAAATTTTCGGCGCGAAAGTAAACAAGGGTTTACTGCATCAGGCCGTGTTGAGTTATCTGGCGGTGGCGCGCGCCGGCACGCACAGTACCTTGACCAAATCCGAAGTGCGCGGCGGTGGCCGAAAGCCGATGGCGCAAAAAGGCACAGGCAATGCCAGACGCGGCTCCAGCCGTTCTCCGTTGATTCCAGGCGGCGGTGTGTCTATGGGCCCCAAGCCGCGCGATTATGCTTTTTTCTTGAACAAGAACATGAAAAAAGCGGCGTTGCGTTCGGCGCTGACGGACAAAAAAGATAACATGATCGTTTTGAAAAATCTGGACATCGCGCAGCCCAAGACCAAAGAGCTGAGCGCGGTTTTGCGGAATTTTAAAATAGAGACCAAGGCTCTGTTTGTTGATGAAGTGCTGACGGAAAACACGGCCAGAGCTGGCCGGAATATTCCGACGGTCAAAACTGAAAATGTCAAAAACATTTCGGTGTATACTTTGCTGAAGCACGACAAGTTTTTTGTAACTGAAGCGGCCGTGCGCAAGCTGGAGGAAATATTAGGATGAGTATTTACGAAACACTGGTCAAGCCGGTCGTGACGGAAAAAAGCAATGTCGAGCTGGGCAAAAACGTTTATACATTTATCGTAGACCGTGGCGCGACCAAAGTCGCTGTGCGTAGCGCGGTGGAAAAAATTTACGGCGTCAAAGTGGCTAAAGTAAACACGCAGATTATTTCCGGCAAAAAACGCCATTACGGCCGCATTGCCGGGCAGGAGTCGGACTGGAAAAAAGCGGTAGTGCGCCTCAAGGCCGGCCAAAAAATTGACGCGTTGTTAGGTTAGCGGGAGAGTAAGATGGGTGTTAGAAGAATAAAACCAATTTGCAATGCCAGCCGGAATACGATTCTGTATGATTTTGCGGAGCTCACGACTGACCGGCCGGAGAAAAGCCTGCTGGTTGTCGCAAAAAAAACTTCTGGCCGCAACAATCAGGGCAAGATCACCTGTCGGCACAAAGGCGGCGGTCATAAGAATTTTTTCCGCCGGATCGATTTCAAGCGCGAAAAAGACAATATTCCCGCCAAAGTTGTTTCTATAGAATACGATCCCAACCGCACCGCGCATATCGCGCTTTTGAGTTATGCCGATGGCGAAAAAAGATATATTTTGGCGCCACGCGGCTTGAAAGTGCACGACGCTGTCCTGTCCGGTCAGGGCGCGGATATTCACCCGGGCAATGCTTTACCGCTAGGGGCAATACCGGTCGGCACTATCGTGCACAATGTGGAGCTGACCGCGGGCAAGGGCGCGCAGCTGGCGCGTTCGGCTGGTGTTTCGATCCAGCTGATGGCCAAAGAGGGCGATTACGCGGTGCTACGTCTGCCGTCTTCGGAGCTGCGTCTGGTGCGGCAGGAATGTCGCGCGACTGTCGGCGTAGTCTCCAACGAGGATCATTTCAATATCAAGCTGGGCAAGGCCGGCCGCGCACGCTGGAAAGGCCTGCGTCCGGAAGTCCGTGGTTCGGTGATGAATCCGGTAGATCATCCGCACGGCGGCGGCGAAGGCCGCGCTCCGGTTGGCCATCCCGGGCCGATGACCCCCTGGGGCAAGCCGGCGCTGGGCAAAAAGACCCGCAAGCTGAAAAAACTTTCAACGAAATTGATCATTCGCCGGAAAAAGAAATAAGGAGAGGAAATGTCTAGATCGTCAAAAAAAGGGCCGTTTTGCGACGCGCATCTGCTGAAAAAAGTGCAGAAGCTGAACGAAGCCGGTGAAAAAAAACTGGTCAAAACCTGGTCGCGCCGCTCGGCGATTTTTCCGGATTTTGTCGGACATACGATCGCGGTGCACAATGGCAATAAGCATATCCCGATTTACGTCACAGAAAATATGGTCGGGCACAAGCTGGGCGAGTTCGCGCACACGCGCACTTTTAGAGCGCACGGCGGCACTCAGAAAAAAGAAGAAGGAGCCGCACGGTAATGGCTGAGAAAAAAGCAAAAAAAGAAGCGGCGAAAAAGACTTCGTCTGAAACAGCGACGCTGGAAAAAAAGCCAGCGGCGGACACGCCGCTTGAAAAAGCTGGTTTGGTTAAAGCGGAGGCTAAAATGGTGCGTATTTCGCCGCGCAAGGTAGACCGGATTTTGAAATTGATCCGCGGCCGAAATGTCGCTGCTGGTTTGACGACGTTGCAATTTTTGCCACATTCCGCCGCGCGTTATATTGAAAAAGTTTTAAAGTCGGCGATCGCCAATGCGGAGCATAACAATAAATTGGCGAAAGATAAATTGGTGATCGCGCAGGCGGTAGCTAATAGCGGAGCGCTATTGAAACGCTGGCGGGCCGGCGGCAAAGGCCGCGCCCAGCGGATCAAGAAATACACGTCGCATATCAGGATCGCCGTGCAGGAAGGGAGCAGATAATGGGCCATAAATCGGATCCGCGGTCGTTAAGGCTGGGCATCAATAAAGAATGGGATCGCGTTTGGTATGCGCCCAAGAAAGAATTTTCCGGCTTTTTTTTGGAAGACCAGAAGATCGAGGATTTTGTGCTGGTCAAGCTGAGCAAAGCCAGTGTTTCGCGTGTGTTGATCAAGCGCAAGGTCAATCAGATTACCGTGGATATTTTTGCGGCGCGGCCGGGTATGATTATCGGCAAAGGCGGCGCGGACGCGGAAGCTTTTAAGCAGCAGCTGCAAAAATTGACCGGCAAAAATGTGCAGCTTAATATCAACGAATCGCCCGGTGTGAACACCTGCGCGATTTTGCTGGCTGAAAATGTGGCGTCGCAGTTGGAGCGCCGCATCGCTTTTCGCCGCGCGATGAAACAGATCATCACCAAAGCGCTAAAATCCGGAGCGCAGGGCATCAAAGTTATGGTCTCCGGCCGTCTGGGTGGCGCGGAAATTGCCCGTACCGAATGGTACAGAGAAGGCCGCGTGCCGCTACACACTTTTCGCGCGGATGTAGACTACGCCGTGACCGAAGCGCAGACTACTTATGGCAAGATCGGCGTGAAAGTCTGGGTGTACAAGGGCGATATTTTGGATAAAAAAGACGTGAAACTGGATCTGAAACCCTCGGCTGTGGAGATAGAGGAGGAAAAAGAAAATGTTAATGCCTAAGCGCACGAAATACCGCAAACAGCAGCGCGGTAAAAATCGTGGCGTGGCTTCGCGCGGCACGAAAGTGTCTTTTGGCGAATACGGCTTGATGTCTTTGGATAACTGCGCTTTGACCAGCCGGCAGATCGAGGCGGCGCGCAAAGCGATCACGCATCATGTGCTCAAGGGCGGCAAGATCTGGATCCGCGTGTTCCCTGATCACGTGGTCACGCAGCGTCCGGCTGATTCGCGCATGGGCAAAGGCAAAGGCGCGCCGTCGCTGTGGGTGGCCAAAGTGCGTGCCGGCAGAGTGTTGTTTGAGGTGAGCGGCTTAGCTGGAGCGGCGGCGCAGAAAGCGTTACTGTCCGCCGGACATAAACTGCCCTGTCATGTAAGATTTGTGACGGCCGAGTAATTGAGGAGAAATAAATGCTGACCTGGGAAGAAATAAAAAAAATGGATAGAGCCGCGGTGGAAAAAGAAGTCGTGGAGCTGAAAAAAGAGTATTTTGAGAAAAAACAAAAATTGCTGCGCGGTGAGCAGAAAGACATTTCGGAATTTAAAAAACTGAAAAAAACCGTGGCGCGCCTGCTGACTTTTGCCGCGTCACTGCCGCCGGCGGAAAAAATAGAAAAGAAGGACAGAGACAGCAAAAAAGATGATAAAGCGGAAAAGCTGGAAAAAAAACCGAAAGAAAAAGAGCCGAAAAAAGAAATAAAAGAAACCAAGAAAGCCGAAAAAAAAGAAACAAAAAAACCGGCAAAAAAGGAGAAACGTAAATAATGCGCGGAGTAAAGAAAACCCGTCAGGGTATCGTGGTCAGCAATAAGATGGATAAGACCATTGTTGTGCAGGTGGACAGGCAAAAAGCCCATCCGCAGTTCGGCAAAATTATCACCGTGAGCAAGAAATTTCACGTTCACGATGAAAAAAACGCCGCGCGGCCGGGCGATGAAGTGCTGATCATGGAAACACGCCGTTTGAGTAAGACCAAAACCTGGCGGCTGACGGAGATCGTGAAAAAGAGCGCTAAGTCTCTGGAAACCAAAGTGGAAAATAGTTTGGAAAATATTGACAAGATTTAAATTAAGGAGCAGGAAAAATAATGTTGCAGCGTGAATCAAGAATGGTGGTAGCGGATAACAGCGGCGCGCGCGAAGCGCTGATCATGCACATACCGGGCAATTCTTACCAAAAAGAAGTGTCGGTCGGCGCGGTCGTGACGGTGGTTGTGAAAAAAGCCTCGGTCGGCATGAGCGTTAAAAAAGCCGAAGTACACAAAGCGGTGATCGTGCGCACGAAGAAACCGCTACGCCGTCCCGACGGCACATATCTGCGCTTTGATGACAATGCCTGCGTGATCATCGATCCCAAAACCAAAGAGCCGAGAGGCACGCGTATTTTTGGACCGGTGGCCCGTGAGCTTAAAGACAAAGGCTACGCGAAAATTATTTCACGCGCCTCAGAAGTGCTGTAGGAGAAAACATGGCGAGCAAGATAAAAAAAGGCGATCTGGTCAAGGTGTTGTCCGGCAAGGACAAGGGCAAGCAGGACAAAGTGCTGGAAGTTTTTCCAGAGGACGGCAAATTGCTGGTGGATAACGTGCGCCGCGTGAAAAGACACACCAAGCCGGCGCAGGGACACGCTGGCGGCATAATTGACAAATTGCTGCCGATACCGGCAGCCTGTGTGCGGCTGGTCTGTCCGGCCTGCAAAGCCGCGGTGCGTGTGGGTTTTAAAATGGTCAAGGACAAAAAAGTGCGTTACTGCAAAAAATGCGCCGCGGTCATTGATAAATAATGGAAAAATAATGGAAAAATAATGGGAAATAGTGGGAGAAAAAATGTTAGACCTTAAAGAGTTATATAAAAAAGAGATTGTGCCGGCGATGATGAAAGAATTCAACTACGCCAATCCCATGATGGTGCCGAAGATCACCAAAGTCGTGGTCAACCGCGGCTTGGGCAAGATCGCCACCGAAAATGTGAAAAATGTCGATATTTTTGTGGACGAGCTGCAGCAGATCACCGGCCAAAAAGCGGTGGTCAGCAAATCCAAAAAGGCGATCTCCAATTTTAAATTGAGAGAAAATTTGGCGATCGGCTGCAAAGTGACGCTGCGCAAAAATAAAATGTATGACTTTTTGTCCAAGCTCTTAAATCTGGCGCTGCCGAAAGTGCGCGATTTTCGCGGTGTACCCAAAAGTTCTTTTGACGGCCGGGGCAATTATTCGCTGGGCATTCAAGAGCAGATCGTTTTTCCCGAGATCAGATTTGAGCAGGTGCAAAAACTAACCGGCATGGATATTACGATTTGCACGACAGCCAGGACGAATAAAGAGGCATATTTCCTTTTGGAAAAATTAGGGATGCCGTTTAGAAAATAACACCTCGACTCCGCTCGGTGTCCAGACGGTCATTGAGCGGCGCGCAAAGGAGCCTGGTCGAAGTGGGTCGAAATGACCGAGAGAAGGAGAGTTTAATGGCTAAAACGTCGATGAAAGAAAAAGCGAAAAGGAAACCGAAGTTTGCGGTGCGGCAGCATAACCGTTGCCAGATCTGCGGGCGGCCGCGCGGGTTCATTCGTTTTTTTAGTATTTGCCGCGTTTGCTTTCGGGAGTACGCGGCGCAGGGTAAAATCCCTGGCGTGCGTAAAACGAGCTGGTAAGGAGAAAGTATGAGCACAACTGATTCTTTGGGAGACATGATCACTATAGTCCGCAACGGTTCAGCCGTCGGGTTCAAGCAAGTCGAGCTGCCGTTTTCTAAACTGCGGCAGGCCGTGCTCAATGTGATGAAACGCGAGGGTTTTATCAGCGAGGTGGAGTCTTATCAAAAAGAAGGCACGGCGCATTATTATTTGAAAGTGACTTTGAAATACGGCCCGGCGGGCGAGAAAGTTTTAAATCACATCGAACGCCTCAGCAAACCAGGCCGCCGCCTGTATTTGTCCAAAAACAAAATCCCGCGCGTGCGCAACGGTTACGGGGCGATAATTTTGACCACGCCCAAAGGCGTGTTGTCCGGCAAAGAAGCCCGTCTGAAAAAAACCGGCGGCGAAGCGGTTTGCCGGATGTGGTAGGAGGAGGAGCAGTATGGGGCGCGTAGGCAAAATGCCGATAGCTATTCCGCAGGGCGTGGACGTCAATATTCAAGACGTCGGCCTGCTTTACAAAATTTCGGTCAAAGGCCCGAAAGGAACGCTGAGCGGCGGTTTCCGCAAGGACATTAAAATTGAGAAAAAAGAAAACACGCTGGCTTTAACCATGACCGATACGGAAAAACAAACTTCCGCGCTGCACGGCACTTACCGTGTTCTGCTTAACAATATGGTGCTCGGTGTGACCAGGGGTTTTGTCAGAGCTTTAACCTGGGAAGGCGTGGGTTATCGTATGCAGGCCAAAGGCAAGGGCTTAAATATTCAAATGGGTTACTCGCACGATGTGGAATTCAAAGAAGTGCCGGGCATTGCTTTTAAAGTGGACAACAATGTTTTGACTATCGAGGGCGCGGACAAACAGCTGGTCGGCCAGGTGGCCGCCAATATTCGCGCGATACGCGGGCCGGAGCCGTACAAGGGCAAAGGTATTCGCTATGTCGACGAAACGATACAGCGCAAGGCTGGCAAAGCCGCGAAATAACTGGGAGAAAAAATGGCAAGAATAAACAAAATAACGGAGAGAGCAAGAAAGGTCAAAGGCACGGCCGAGCGGCCGCGTCTGGCAGTGCATAAATCGCTCCGCCGTATTACAGCGCAGGTCATTGACGATGTGAGATCCGTGACGCTGGCTTACGCGGTGTCCGGCAAAGAGGACAAAAACAATATTGAGACCGCTAAAAAAGTCGGCGCGGAAATCGCCCAAAAAGCGCTGGCGGCCGGCTTGAAAAAAATAAACTTTGACCGTCGGCGTTATTTGTATCACGGCAGGGTCAAGGCTTTGGCCGACGCCGCGCGCGCCGGTGGGTTGGAGTTTTGAGTCGAACTTAACAAGGCCACGTTGTGGCCGACGTTAAGTTCGACTCACAAGCGCGAAGCGCGACGTGTGAAATAATAAAAATGAAATGTATAATTAAAATTTGGTTAATTAAAAGGGAGTGTTGAATGTCAGAGAGAGATTTTAACGCAAAAGAATCAGATCAGCAGGAAAGAGTAATTTCCATTGACCGTGTGACCAAAGTGGTCAAGGGCGGCAAAAATATGCGTTTCCGCGCCTCTGTGGTGGTCGGCAATCTAAAAGGCAATGTTGGTTTTGGCGTGAGCAAGTCGATCGAAGTGCCGAAAGCGATACGCAAAGCCATCGAAGCTGCCAAAAAATCACAGGTTTTAGTTAAGTTTTTCGGCACGACTATACCGCATGAGATCGAGGGTAAGTACGAGGCTTCGCGTGTCATTCTCAAACCGGCGCGCAAAGGTACAGGTGTGATCGCCGGCGGCGCGGTGCGCTCTGTGCTGGAATTAGCCGGCATCAAAGACGTGGTGGCCAAATCTAAAGGCTCTTCTTCGCCGGTCAATGCGGCGCGCGCGACGATTTACGCTTTGAGCCAGCTGCTGGATCAAAAAACCACCGAAGATCTGCGCGGCGTGAAATTATCGACGTACAATGCCAGCGAACGCCTGATCTTCAGCGGCGACAAAACTTACAGCATTAATATTGCCGCTGACACAAATGTGCCCAAGGGAGAAACCGATGTTAAAGCTTAATCAATTGCGCCCGGATCGGGGCGCCAGAAGAAAAACCAAACGTCTGGGACGCGGCCATGCTTCGGGCGTGGGACAGCAGGCCGGCCGCGGTCATAAAGGCCAGGGTTCGCGCGCTGGCGGCGGTGTCTACACCGGCCACGAAGGCGGACAAAAGCCTCTGTATAAACGCACACCCAAACTGCGCGGTTTTCGCCCGCACAATAAATTAACGTACGGCATTGTCAATGTTGCGAGTTTGGCTTTGGGTGAAAAATCCGGCGTGGTCAATCTGGCCACTTTGATAGAAGCCGGCGTGGTGAAAAAAAATTCCGGCTTGCTGAAAGTTTTGGGCAACGGCGAATTAAAAACTGCCCTGACTGTGCAGGCGCATGCTTTTTCCGCCTCGGCCAAAGAAAAAATCCAGAACGCTGGCGGCCAGGCGGAAATACTGACTGCTGTTCCGGCAAAAACTAAGGCTTGATCAAATAGCCGGATTATTTCTGGTTAGCTGTAAATTTAATGAATTCTGCCGGTGCCATTAGCCAGGATTTTTTGGGAAAATGCCGCAGGTTTCCGGTGAGTAATATAGCTTGAGAACTGACCGCCGCGTCATAAAATTTGCGGTCGCTTTCATCGGTAAAAGCGATGTTGCTTTTTTTTGGCAGGATAAGAAAACCTCGCTGCGTAAGCCCATTGATCAAAGCATTGATTTTTTCTGCGCCGAAAGAAAATTTCGGTCTGGATAATACAGTCCAGTATTCAGACAATATTGTTGAACTGTAACACGGCCGCAATAGTTTAGCGCCGACCATTTTAATTATCTGCGCCGGCGGGCCTTGCGAAAGCAGGGCGGATACCAGCACGTTGGTGTCCAGGACGACCTTAATGGCGGACATGTTGTTTGCGGGCGGCGCGAATCTCCGCGTTGATTTCAGCCAGTGTCATTTTGGATTTGCCGTTGCGGATGGACTCCATCTGCAACGAGGCGACGGTCTGCATAAATTCCAGTTGTTCCAAAATTGCCAGAGTTTTTTCAAAATCCGCCATGTCAGTCTTGAGCATAATCGCAGAAGGCTTGCCGTTGTTGGTCAAAACCGCTTTGCCCTCTTTGGTCAATTTGGCCAGCGCGCCGTTGGGTGACCGGCTGAATTCCCGGATGGATAAAAATTGCATTTACACACCTCTCTCAATACCAGTTTATTTTTAGCATACCTTATTGTCTGACATTTGTCAATGTTTTGTCAGACAACATGAATTGCCAAAAAACTGAAACTTTTTCAAGATGATTACGATAAATATTAGTGTCCCGCGGAGCTTCCCACGGGGTGTTTTTTTTCTTTTGGACAAAAAAACAGAATATCTTTATAATAGGCTGGTTATATTTTAGAAAAAAGGAATCAATTTTGCTGGCCAACCTCAAATATATTTTCAAACTCCCCGATCTGCGGAAAAGATTGTTTTTTACTCTGGCGATGATCGCGGTGTCGCGTATCGGCGCTTTTATCGCGCTGCCCGGCATCGACACTTCCGCGTTGAAAGCCCTGTCCGCCGCCGGCGGCGCCGGCAATTCTTCGCTTTTGGGTTTCGTCGATCTGTTTTCCGGCGGCGCTTTGACCAATTTCTCGATCTTTTCGATGGGTATCATTCCTTACATTAACGCCTCGATCATTATCCAGCTGCTGACGATCATCATGCCGTCGCTCAAAGAGCTGGCGCAGGAAGGCGAGGGCGGCCGTAAGCAGATCTCGCAGTACACGCGTTATCTGGCGCTGGGTCTGGGCTTTTTTCAAGGCCTGACCGTGGCGGTCAGTTTCCTGAATACCAATCTGATTTCCATTAACACCGGTTATATTTCCTATTGGTGGTTTGTCCTCACTTCGGCGCTGACCATGATGGGCGGCACGGCGTTCCTGATGTGGATCTCTGAGCTGGTCACCGTCAACGGCATAGGCAATGGCGCGTCGCTGCTGATTTTCACCGGCATAATTTCGCGCATGCCTTCTTATATTTCACGTACCATGAAAGTTTTGCTGGCGCCGTCGGATTATATCGGGCTGTTTTTTCTGCTGGCGGTGCTGGTGCTGGTCGTGATCGGCATTGTGATCGTGCAGGATGCCCAGCGCAAAATCCCCGTGCAGTATGCTAAAAAAATTGTCGGCAACAAAATGTACGGCGGTCAGGCGACATATATTCCGCTGAAGATCAATCAAGGCGGTGTGCTGCCGGTGATTTTTGCTTCGTCGATGCTGATGTTCCCGGCAATGCTGGCGCAGCTGCTGCCATTCCTGGCTGGCCTGGCCGCCGTGCTGCGGCCGGACGGCGTATGGTACATGCTGTTGTTTGCCGTGCTGATCTTCTTTTTCACTTATTTTTACACGGCGGTCACTTTCAATCCGCGCGAGCTGGCGGACAATATTCAAAAATACGGCGGATTTATTTTGGGTGTGCGTCCCGGCCAGCCGACCGTGCAGTATTTGGACAGCATTATCTCGCGGCTGACTTTTGCTGGCGCGACGTTCCTGGCGCTGATCACGATCCTGCCGATCGTGACCGCTAATATCACCACGATCGACACGTTCATTGGTCTGGGCGGCACGGCTCTGCTGATCATGGTCGGTGTGACCCTTGATCTCATGCGTCAGATCGACATGGTGGTCGTGAATAGCAAATACGAGGGATTGATCAGATGACCAAAGATTTAATAATACTTGGCGCGCCGGGCGCCGGCAAAGGCACGCTGGCCGTCGACCTGTGTCCGCGTTTGGGACTCAAGCATATTTCCACCGGTGACCTGCTGCGGGAAGTTATCGCTTCCGGCTCGCCGCTCGGTCAGGAGATCGGCGGTTATGTGAAATCTGGCGCGCTGGTGCCGGACGATTTGATCGGCCAGATGATCAAGGACACGCTAAACTCGGCCGCCTGTCAGAACGGCGTTTTGCTCGACGGTTTTCCACGGACTATACCGCAGGCCGAGATGCTGGAAAAAATCCTGGCCGATCTGCGCCGGCCGATCTCTGCGGTTTTTTATTTGAGCGTGGAACTAGACAGAGTGATCCGCCGCCTGGTCAATCGCGTGTCCTGCCAGAAATGCGGCAAGCCGTATCATCTGCTCAATCTGCCGCCGCGGGAAAAAGGCGTCTGCGATGTTTGCGGCGGCGCGTTGCTCCAGCGCGAGGATGACAAAGAAGAGACGATCCGCAAACGATTTGCCACTTTTTTGGAAAAGACACAGCCGCTGATCGATTTTTACCAAAAGCAAAATTTGTTGACGGAAATTCAAGCCGACGATGACCCGCAAAAAACCCTGGCTGTCGTTCTGGAACACCTAGCTCAAAAGTAATTATGGAACCAAATTTTAAATTGCCGTGGCCGAAAATTAGCGTTAAAAAATAATGGATAATATATTATCTATTAAAAAATCTCTGGTGGAACGCGTCAAGCAGCGCCGCAAAGAGCGAGATTTGTCCCAGCAGACATTGGCGGAACGCTCGCTGGTCAGTTTCGGCTCGATCAAGCGTTTTGAAAGGAGCGGGGAAATTTCCCTGAGCGCGCTTTTGCGTGTTGCCTTGCTCCTGGGCTGTGAAAATGATTTTGCCGGTTTATTTCAGGAAAATTTTTCGTTAAATAATACTAGTCGGTCTGGGGGGGGGGGGGCGCCGCGCCCCGCCGCGCGGGGGGGGGGGGGGGGGTGTGGGGGTGTGG
>JAIRWS010000118.1 GCA_031268855.1 Candidatus Margulisiibacteriota bacterium
AAACGCATCGTTATTATACTATGACTTGGCGGAGTCGAACTTCACGAGCGTAGCGACGTGAAGTGAGACCCACAAGCGCGGAGCGCACAGTGACGCCCCAATAATTAAAAAAAACGCAATATTATTATACTATGATTTGGCGACTCGAACTTAACAAGCGGTGAAACCGCGAAGTTAAGTGAGAGCAACAAGCCAGCTCCGCTGGCGAAGTTACGCCCCAATAATTAAAAAAACGCATCGTTATTATACTATGACTTGGCGGAGTCGAACTTCACGAGCGTAGCGACGTGAAGTGAGACCCACAAGCGCGGAGCGCACAGTGACGCCCCAATAACGAGGAATTTTATAATGTGCGGCGCTTTCTGTCTATTAAGCGCCGCCAGTCAATAATTCACAATAAAAGAAAACCGCCTAACATGATCAGGATCGCGCCGAAAGTTCTGGTGTCGTCCGTATGCTTTTCCGTCGGGCAGTGGTATTCCACCGTTTTCTTTTCCACCACCACGACCTTGGGCGGCGGGGCTTTATGCGGAGCTCTTTTCTCGATCACTACTACTTGCGGGCGGTCTGGCTGGCTATGCCTATGATCATGTCCGCCCGCATAACAATTAACAAAAAGCGCGCCAAACAAGATCAGCATAACCAGACTTGTTTTACCAAAATGTTTTAACATACAAGCCTCCTTATATACATATTATACAGAGGAGCGTTGGCAAAAGTTCCCGAACGCGGCTGCTTATTTCACCCGTAGGTAGTTCTGTCCGTCCAGCTGTAAAGTGTCCGCGTCGATTTTTTTGTACGACATTCCTATTTTATGCGCCTGACCGTCAACTTCCAACGCCATATTGACACGCGGCGCGCCGAAAAGTCCCTGTCCCAGTGTGTATGTGCCGCCGACACTGGTAATAACTGCCTCACCGCGCGCCTGTTGCTCGGCCTCGATGGCTTTACGAGCTTCCTCGCCGCTTTCCAACATGGCGAACGTGCCGTCCGCGTTGAACTGAAATGCCAGACCCTCTTTGTTGTGTTTCCATATTCCCACCACTTCAGCGGGTGATCCTTGCGCAAACACTCCGGCGCACAAAATCGCAACCAAAAATACGCTCCATAATTTCCGCATAAATTCTCCTTTCTTATTTAATATCCTGCCGCTTAAAAAGCAGACAGCCTATAACAACAGTGGCAAGTACAAAAATAATGCTCACCGCCGCGCCGTGCGCCAGAAATGCCGCGTCGTGAAAATTCTCGGTCAGACGCATAATATAGTAGTGCGGAATGAACGGAGCGAGCGGGTTAAGCACGTCAAAGGCGGAGCAAATCTCGACCAGCACACCTTGAAGTCCGACAAAAACAAGCCCGACGCCAACACTAAACGCAATATTCGGCACGAGAAATGCCAGAAGACAGCCAATCGCCGCATAGACAAGGTGATATAAAACCTGCATTCCCAAAACAAGCACGGTATTGGTGATAAAACCAGCTGGATCGCCAAAGCCATACAACGCCGTAAAACTGGCGATAAAGGTAAGCGTGGAAACGGACATACAAAGAATGAGCATTACCGCGTTGACCGCCAGCTTGGAAAGATAGACCTTGGAGCGCGACGCTCCCGCACAAAGCGCGTTCCGTATCGTTCCTTGCGCAAACTCAGTCGAAATGAACAGACCGGAAAACACCACTACTATAAAACCATAGAGATTTGAGATTGTCGTCAGCGCGTAGGCGCCAAGCGAACCCACCGGAATAAAACCAAACACATCGACGGCGGTAAAAACCTCTCCTTCCACTGTGGCGCCGCTTTGCACAAACAACATAAAGCAGGCGGTAACCACCGTGCAGATAATCGTGGCAATGGGCAGTAAACGAAAGCCGATATTGCGCCATAATTTAAAAAAATCCGAATTAAGAATAGTTGTCATGCTGCCACTCCTTCCGCAAATTCTGTTTGCGTTAATTTCATAAAATATCCTTCCAGATCCTGTCCGGCGCAGATGATGGAAGTAACCGGAATATCTGCCTTACACAGCGCCATATTTATGGACATAGTTTCGTCCAGCCGCTCAAAGATATGGATTTCCTGATCCGAAATAATTTGCAGCTCATTGATCTGGAAACGCTCTTTCAAAAACGCAAAAGTCTTTTTCGGCTTCGGCGTGCAGAGGCGGATACACTGGCGACATTCTTTTTGCAGCTCCTCCGCGCCGATCTGCTTGATCAGTCGTCCACGATCGATAATGCCGTAATGGGTCGCCAGCAGCGCCAGCTCGGAGAGGATATGGCTGGAGATCAGGATCGTCATATTCTGCTCGAACGCCAGCCGTTTAAGCAATTCACGGTTTTCAATAATGCCTTTGGGGTCAAGGCCGTTCACCGGCTCGTCCAGAATGAGCAGTTCCGGTTTGGCGAGCATCGCCTGCGCCAACGCCAGTCGCTGACGCATACCGAGAGAAAAATCACAGGCCTTTTTCGTGCCAGTATCCGCAATCCCCGCCAGACGAAGCGCTTGCTTGATCGCCTTCTCATCAGACAGCCCTAAAAGCCGCGCCTGGACTTCAAGATTTTCGCGCGCGGTCAGGTTGGGATACAAGGCTGGCGTTTCCACAATGCAGCCGATCTTGCGCCGCATTTTTTGCAAAGCGTCGTCACCGCTTTTCCCGAAGAGCTCAAGGCGTCCCTCGGTCGGCTGGATCAAACCGGTGAGCATCCGGATCAGCGTGGTTTTGCCCGCGCCGTTCTGCCCGATAAATCCATAAATCTGTCCCCGTCCGATCTCCACATTCAGGTTTTGCACGGCGTAATGGGCAACGCCGCCGCTGGAATACGCCTTGCTCAAATTGATCGTCCGGACAATCGTTTCACTCATAAATACCTCCTTTAAAATTAAGATAATTATAGTTTAGTAGCTAAATAAAAATAAGTCAATAGTTTAGTTACTATACAAAAAGTCCGGCTCGCTGTAATAATTTTAAAGGGCGGGAATATTCTGCCAGGCTTTGGCGCCGTTTATTAGCAGGACATCCAGAAACTTTATGATAACCTGTCCTTCTTTTCTAGTAAGCGATTCAAAATAGGCAAAAATTCCGGCATTGAGGCGGGTGTGGTGTTTGTGATGTCCTCTAACCGCTTTCTTGCCCAGCGGGGTTAAACGAAAATAGAGTTCTTTCTGGTTATCCGGCAGATGGTAACTTTCGACCAATTCTTTTTCCGTAAGTTTTTTGACAACCTGAGTAATGGCGCCTTTGGTTATGCCAAGCCGCGCGGCGAGAGCACTGGGATTCTCACCCGCATGTACGGCGATAGTATCCAGCAAATGCACTTCCGAATGATACAAGGAAAAGCCTATGCCATAGTCCCACGGTGTTTTCTTCTCCGCGTTAAGCACCGTTATAACTTTATTGATTTTTTCCGCCAGGACCAAGGCAAGTTGTCTATCCATATTCCATTTATAATATAGCAACTAAATAATCTTGTCCAGCTTGGCGCTAAAAACCGCTAGCGCTCATTGCTTGATAATGATCACCGTCGTATCTTTATCTTTGTGTCTTCTTCTGGATTTGAGAATTTCTTTAGTTTTGCCATCCGCGTCAGTATAGCCCTTAAGCCAGATTTTGATCCGTGCCGGCTCGCGTTCCAGGACAAAACCCGGCAGTATTATTTTGGCGGTATTAAACGTGGAAAAATCCGGCTGCTCAACCACAAACAAATTATCTTCATAATCTCTTTCCAGCAGCGGGCGGCCTTGTCCGTCGTACATCTGCACCAGAAACTCAAGTTTTTGCGGCGCGAAATTTTCTCTCAATCTGATCAGCCGCAGCTCCAGATCATAAACAGCATACCCCCGCCGCAGGTATTCAATACTCGTCTCGCTGATATTGTACGGGAGATCAAGCTGCTCTATAGACAGCGGCGCCGCGCTAATTTTCCACTGGGCAGCCTCTTGCGCCGCGCTGCCCCAGAGCGGAATAAATGCAAATTGCTCAGCCAAAGCAGCGGCGCTTAGAAAAACAAATAATAAAAAAACACTCAGCCACCTGCGCATAAAACACACTCCCGATACTTTTCTGGAATTATAACAGAAACGCGCTCAGCGCTGGTCAGGATGTTCCATTTCAGGAACAAGCGGCAAATACACAACATAAACATCTTTGGTATCTATACTATCCTCTGTCAGGCGGATTAATTTATCACCCCAAAAACCCTTTATCGCACCCCAACAATTCGGCATCAGTTTCAAGGCAGTGCGTAGCAAAGCTGTATCTTGCATGTCATTGATAGCCAAACTATTCATGTCGTTGTTCGCAGCCACTTCCAGCAAATATTTGAGAAGAGCCGCGCTAATCCCTTCGTCCCTGCAATTAGGCTCGATGTCGATCGAATACAACTTCAAAGTTTGCCGATCCCAGCCGATCTCCAAGCGGCCTATTTTTTGCTGCGCCAGACGAATATCGTATACTTGATCCTTAGTGGTTTTATTGGTATATACCCAAGCTAGCGTCAACGGCGCCGGCGCATAATCCACAGACAATAATTTCGTCAACATAAGGATAGCCTCTATCTCAACATTTCAATAAACTCTATTAAGTCTTTTTTGTACAAAGGCTTGATGTCCGGCAGGAAATCTGGTGTGCCGGAAAACCGCAATACTTGCCCGGCCAATCTCTCCGTATCTAAACCCCGCAGATATTCTCCCAAACCGCCGCCGGTCTGATGCGCGGCCAGCCATTTTTGCCAGAGGATATAGGCGCCGCCGCTCGCTTCGACTCCGCTCAGCGAGCGTTGGCCGGTGAACGCTGTCGAACCGAGCAACTCTCCCAGTTCTCGATATTTCGCCGGCAAAATTTTTTCGATAGATCTTATTTTTTGCAAAAGTATTGCCGCCAGTCCGCGGCCGTGCGCCAGAGAGTCATTGTGCGCGGAAAGCACGTGCTCGATAGAGTGCATGGGAAATTCTCCGCTGCGGCCTTCGTTGACCACGCCGGAGAGAGCCAGCGACGCCGCCCAGAATAACTGTGTGCGCGCTTCTTTATTGGACAAATCGTTCTTTAATATATCCAACGCGCGGATAACCGTTTTGGTGACAGCCAGAGCTAACTGGTCCTGCAAATAATCGTCAGCGTCTGTGGAGAGATACATTTCCAGCACATGGCAGATAATATCAATGCCGCCGTCCACCGTATTGGCATAGGGTAGTGAGACGGTCAACTGCGGATCGATAAGCGCGGCTTTGGGATACACCGCGTCGGCAAAGAACGGCGTTTTTTCCTGCGTAGCCGGATTGGAAATCACCGCGCCGCAATTCAACTCCGAGCCAGTCGCCGCCATAGTCGGGATAACGATCAAGGGCAGAGCGGAATTGATAGTTTTAATTTTCTGGCCTGGTCCTTTGTAAACATAATCCCAGATACCGCCGCCGTTCTTGGCGACCGCCGCCACGCCTTTGGCGGCATCCATGATCGAGCCGCCGCCCAGCGCAATTATCAGATCGCATTTGTTCTCCACGGCAATTTTGGCGGCCGCATCGACCTCGGTAGATTTGGGATTGGGCGTCACGCCGTCAAAAACCGTATGCGCAATTTTTAATTCATCAAGCTGCGCGGTCAATCTGGTCAGATAGCCATGTTTTGCCGAGGATTTGCCAGTCACGATCAACGCGCGTTTGCCGTGCGGTTTAATATATTTACCGGCTTTGTCCAGCATCCCCCAGCCGAAAACCACCCGCACCGGCAGAGCAAATTCAAAGAAATCAAGCATACCAGAATAATAGTGGGTATTTGCAAATACCGCAAGTTAGGCGATTTTTATAGTATAAATTACTACACCCGTTTAATATAGATCAGCGAATAATATGCCGGCATGTTGCTGGTATTGCTGTCCGTAGTTGTACTGTTGT
>JAIRWS010000119.1 GCA_031268855.1 Candidatus Margulisiibacteriota bacterium
GTGTTATTTTTATTTTCGCAGTTGTTGTATAATTTCAATTGACTTTCGGAGGAGTGGCAGAGTGGTCGATTGCGGCGGTCTTGAAAACCGTTGTGCCCTCGCGGGTACCGTGGGTTCAAATCCTACCTCCTCCGCTCGCGCCTCTGCGCGAGCGACGCCTACGCGCAAGGTATAAAAATATATAATCTGGGTAATAAGCTTAACGAGGAGTCTTATGGCAGATGATATACTAACTTACAGACTAAACAATAACAGTCCGTTCCAGCAGTTTGATCAGTATTTTGGTCTGGGCGCGGACGGTAAGATTACCAAAGCGGAGTTTAATAATCCGTTCTTTAACCGCAGAGAGTTCGTCAAAGAGGCTGTTCGGCAGGGACGGCTGACAACACTGCTGAACACAATACACAATTATTTTACAGGCGGAGAAAATACGAATTCCGAAAGCGCAAAATATGATAAAAATCTCGCAGATACGCTGTTTCAATTAATTGAATCGGAACAAAATAATAATATTGGCCAAACTATTTCTAATGCTTTAGTTAATAACCATATGCTCGTATATAACTTATTTAATGCCGGACTCAAGCCAGACCAAGCATTATCGGATTTACCGGATAGAAGCACGAATCTTGTACATATGTTAAATAACTCTGATGAAACTATAAGCCGTAATGCCTATAATTTATTAAAGACTATGTTCGAAACAAAAATTTCTCTGACGGAAACCATATTAAGCTACAAACTAAACCGCCCTAATTCTAGACAGCAACAGCAATATATTGACGGCCTCGAAAAGTTTTTGATAATGTATTGTGATGAAAATGCCAAGCATCTGTATGGGTACAGAGACTCAACTTTCGTTAGGTATAATAAACTCTCACCCAGACAGTCTGATGAGACTATTATATATAAATTTGCCGAAATAAAAGATACAATATTTAGAAAATTACACATAGAGAACAAAACAGTTTATTTTCAGCAAAATAATGTTATTAGCTCAAGAAGCTTAATCCCTGTATTAATAAACACCCCGCGAAGCACCTCGTATGCCAAAATGTTGACCAGATTTGATGAGAAAACAGGAACAGAAGCTATCTATAGTTATAGCTATGGCGGACAATATGAACCATACGGAATGCTTACTATACAAAGACTGGATCTTGATAGCAGCATACCAAGCGCCATCTTAAGACGGCACTTAAATGGACGCCTGGATAGGGCATTAAATACCATACAGCAAACCATGAATGTTTCCGCCTCGGAAGCAGAGCAAATATTAATAAATTTTGTCTGTAATACGGTAAAACAAGATGTGATAACTATTGATGAATATTATAACTCTCAAACATCACACGGCGCCATTATTCCGACAGAACAACACTATGTTAATGGCTTGCCGGTACAATATAATACTCAAGCCAGCCCTCAGCAATTAATCTCGAAATATAACAAATATTATGACACCAGTGTAATGATTTACGCCAACAAACTACTTGTAGACGGGACGAACCATTTGCTTTCGTCGGGTAGCACTTTATTTTACGGTAATGACAGCTCTGGCCAATCCGGTATTTTTGCCGCCATTCCTATGAAGGACGATGATATCGATCTGGAAATGCTTCTGCCTAAACCCCAACCTCTACCCCGCCCTGCTCCCGCGCCTCTACCCGCACCAGCTCCTGCGCCGGTAACACAAACCCTAAGTGATCAGGGTGTATGGAATATCAAAACCGTAAATTACGGACAGAGGATACGAAACAATGGCCGAAGCATAGAATTTGCGCTGAATAATTCACTCCGCAAAGGCGAAAATACGACCCTGACTTTTACCCTGAACACAGACGGACAGCTTCAGGCCACGGTAATCTCCGCCAGCAAAACCACGAACTATACGGAGCATAAAGATTTGCTGTATCTGACACAGACCATGATCAATGATCACGAGCATGCCAATATAAGGTTCAATTCATTACTCCAGCAATATCAGCCCGGCCATAGAGATTACGATCGTGTTTATCCGAAAACTTACGGCTCCGCCGGAATTCCGGTTATCAACGCGTTAAAAGATTTGATTAGTTAGTATTATTTAATCAAATCGAATAATTCAACGCGGCGCTAGCGTTGAGCGCGTCATGGGCGATGTCTTCCAGCGAAACTTCGTCGATAATATCCGTGACCGCTTTGTTCACTTTAGCCCAGACCGGCTTAAAAGCGCAGGTCTCCAGATCGCGGCAATTTTTGTAAGCGCTGTTCAGACAGTCGATCGGCTCCACGGGCCCGTCAATGTGTCGCACGACCGCGCCCAGCGTGATCTTTTCCGGCGCGGCCGCCAGAGCGTAGCCGCCCATATTGCCACGGCGGCTCTCGATAAAACCGCCTTTGCGCAGATCCGCGAGCACCTGCTCCAAAAACTTCAGCGGTATGTCCAGTTTTTTGGACAACTCCTGCGAGGAAATAACGCCATTAGCGCGGCGCAAAGCCAATTCCAGCAAAACCTTCAAGGCGTAATCACATTTATAAGAGACCTGCATATTCAAATTATACCAAAAGAGTAGGAATTAGACAAATAGCCCTTGACAAAATTGCGTTGACACGCTATTATTCATATTATGTCGATAGGAATTATATAAATTGCTATCCAGCAAGAGGTGAAAAAATAAATATTGGCGGTTTTTCTGTTGTATTTGGTTAAAAGATTTGAGGCATAAATTTTTGCTCAGGAGGTGAACGCCGAATAAAAAAGTGTTTTAATTGTATCAAGATTTGGGCTAGATCGTGACAAAAAGATGAGTTTAAAAAAAACAATCAGGAGGAAAACATGACTTATAAAGACGAGACAATATTATTACACGGCGGGCAGACTGTCGACCCAGCCACGCACGCGCGGGCGGTGCCGATTTATCAGACCACGTCTTATGTGTTCGAGAACGCCAAAGACGCGGCTGATCTTTTTGGCCTGAAAAAATTCGGCAATATTTATGGACGCTTGATGAATCCCACCTCGGACGTTTTTGAAAAACGTCTGGCCGAGCTGGACGGCGGCGTCGGCGCGCTCGCGCTGGCTTCCGGCCAGTCCGCTATCACGCTGGCCATTATCACTCTGGCGCAGGCCGGCGACGAGATCATCTCTTTCGACAATCTTTACGGCGGCACTTACAATTTATTTCACCACACGCTGCGCAAGCTGGGCATCACGGTAAAATTTGTGGATTCCAGCAACCCGCAAAACATCGCGGCCGCCATTACGGACAAGACCAAAGCTGTCTATGCCGAGAGCATCGGCAATCCCAAAAACAATGTGACCGATCTGGACGAGCTGACAAATATTGCTCACAAACATAATCTGCCAGTGATTTTGGACAACACCGTTTCGCCGTATCTGCTCAAGCCTATTCAGCACGGTGTGGATATCGTGGTCTACTCTGCCACTAAATTCATCGGCGGCCACGGCACCAGTCTGGGCGGCGCGATCGTGGACGCCGGCAAATTTAACTGGGCGGTCAAAGAAAACGGTAAAAGCAAATTTCCGCTGATCGCCGATCCCGATCCCAGTTATCACGGCCTCAATTTTGTGGAAGCCCTCGGCAATCTGGCTTATATCTTAAAAGTACGCACGACAGTTTTGCGCGACATCGGCCCGGCCATTTCGCCGTTCAATTCTTTTCTATTTATACAGGGGCTGGAAACTTTGCATCTGCGTATAGTTCGCCATGCGGAGAACGCGCTGGCTGTGGCGCGACATTTGGAAAAACAGCCCAAAGTAGCCTGGGTCAATTATCCGGGACTGCCCTCCAGTCCGGAATATAAAAAAGCGCAAAAGTATCTGCCCAAAGGCGCGGGCGCGATATTAGGTTTCGGTCTCAAAGGCGGCGCGGCGGCTGGCGAAAAATTTATTGACAATCTCAAATTATTCTCCAATCTGGCCAATGTCGGCGACGCCAAATCTCTAGCCATTCATCCGGCCAGCACGACCCATCAGCAGTTGAGCGCGGAGGAGCAGCTTGCCACCGGAGTGACACCGGATTTTGTCCGGCTGTCGATCGGCATTGAGCACATCGACGATATTATCGCCGACATCGAGCAAGCGCTGGCTGAAATATAACGGCCAATGATCTTAAAAATAAAAAAGGAGTAAAAAAATGAGCAAAATATATGAGAACATTACTAAAACGATCGGCAAGACACCGCTGGTCAAATTAAATCGCTTAACCGAAGGGCTAAAGGCTACCGTGCTGGTCAAACTGGAATCTTTTAATCCCCTCTCCAGCGTCAAAGACCGCATCGGCCTGGCGCTGATCGAGGATGCGGAAAAAAGAGGCCTGCTCCAAAAAGACACTGTCATTATCGAACCGACCAGCGGCAACACCGGCATCGCGCTGGCTTTTGTGGCCGCGGCCAAAGGCTACAAATTGATCCTGACCATGCCGGACACGATGAGTTTGGAACGCCGCCAGCTTTTGAAAATTTTCGGCGCGGAGCTGGTGCTCACCGAAGGCGCCAAAGGCATGAAAGGCGCCATCGAAAAAGCTGAGGAGCTGCATCAGAACATTCCGAATAGTTTTGTGCCCCAGCAGTTTAATAATCCGGCCAATCCGGAAATACACCGCCAGACCACCGCGGAAGAGATCTGGAATGACACGGACGGCGCGGTGGATATCATCGTCGGCGGCGTGGGCACTGGCGGCACGATCACCGGTTCGGCTGAGGTCATCAAAAAACGCAAACCCGCGCTCCTGGCTATCGCGGTGGAGCCGACAGACTCGCCGGTGTTATCCGGCGGCAAACCCGGCCCGCACAAGATACAGGGCATCGGCGCCGGTTTTGTCCCGCAGGTCTTCAATCCGCAGATCATCGATGAGATCATTCAGGTCAAGCACACGGACGGCGGAACCGCGGCCAGAGAATTAGCTAAAAAAGAAGGTATTTTGGTCGGCATCTCCAGCGGCGCCGCGCTCTGGGCGGCTCTGGAAGTGGCCAAGCGGCCGGAATCCGCCGGTAAAACTATCGTCGTGGTGCTGCCTGACACCGGCGAGCGTTACTTGTCCACCTGGCTGTTTCAGGAAGACACGCCCGCGGCTTAAATCAAAGACCGACAGGTTGGAGCACCTGTGTGTTCCAGCCTATCGATCCGGGCAAATAAATATTTAGGAGGCGCTACAAAAAATTAAAACATTTGTTTCTCAAATTTAAGGGACATTCCCAATTTAAAAAATATCAAAAACAAGGATACCTTACCAGACACACTGAAAGTTTTCCCAGGAAAGGCAAAAAAATGAAGTTAAAAAAAGCCATTCTCCTTACCGGAGCGCTGGCGGCCATAGGTTATGCTGGAACTCTGGACACCAATGATGTGAATGCGCGAAATAATCCCGCTCTGGGCGGCAACCCGGCGGTCATCGCGGTCAATAAAAAAACCGCTGTCGAG
>JAIRWS010000120.1 GCA_031268855.1 Candidatus Margulisiibacteriota bacterium
ATGCTCTTCATAAGTATTAGAAAAAACCGAAGTCCCGTCGCCTCTGGCAAAAAAATACAAGTACGTGGTCTTTGGCGTGTCCACGATCGCGTCAATCGCGTTTAATCCCGGCGAACAGATCGGGCTTGGCGGCAGATCATAATTTTTGTAAGTATTGTACGGCGATTTGATCTCCAGATCTTTGTACAGCACTTCTTTCTTGCGCGGATTGCCGAGAGCGTATTTGATCGTCGGGCAGGAGCCGAGATGCATGCGGATGCGCAGGCGGTTGTAGTAAACGCCGGCAATGAGCGGCATCTCCGCTTTAAACACCGCTTCTTTTTCCACGATCGAGGCCAGTGTCAGCAGCTCGTGAATATTGTAGGCGCCGGCCGCTTCCCGCAGACGCGGATAGATTTTTTTCTCAAAACGCCCCAGCATAAAATCCAGCACGGCCTGCGGCGTAGTGTCTTCGGCAAAAATATACGTATCGGGATACAGATAGCCCTCGAAAAAAACCGCGCCGGTCAATTTATTGTCCACGAGAAAAGGATAGCGTTCGCGCCAGTACTGCGGATCATACGCGGCAAAATAATCCGCGAAAACTTTCTTACCGGCCACGCCGGCTTTATCCAGCGCCGCGACTATTTCCTGCAGAGAATATCCTTCAGGGATCACCACCTGTTTTGACGAAGTCAAACTCAAACCATGCCGTTCGCCCAGTGTTTCCATAATTCTTTTCAGCGGCAGGCGCGGCGAAAGAACAAACTCGCCGGCATGCAACCTGCGATCATAACGCCCCAAACGCACAGCCAGCCGGGTGTTAAATTTATTCCGTACCAGACCATTGGCGTGTAGCGCGGCCACGACATCCTGCGCCGTGCTATTCCTCGGCACTTTGAGCAAAAAAGCGCGCCGCGAAAAACTATTATCCGCGCCTAAAAAAACCGTCGACCAGAGCGTTAACAGCAGCACCGCCGGCAGTACATAACGGTAAAATACCTGGCGCAGAAACCGGCGGTTTTTGCGCAGATAACTATTTGCTTTATTTAAATATTTTTTAAATTTACTCCGCACTTTGTGCCCTCAAATAATCTTCCAGCAAAATACAGGCCGCCAGTGAATCAACTTTTGTCCGGCGTTCTTTGACGGACAGCCCGTATTGTAACATCATCTTGTGCGCTTCCGCAGTGGACAAACGTTCGTCGTAAAACTCGACCGGCAAATGCAACGCCGCCAGTTCTGCCGCAAATTTACGCACGTTTTGCGCGGCAATTTCCTCACGGCCGGAGAGAGCCAGCGGCAGGCCTAAAATTATTTTTTGAATATTTCTAGCCTGGATAATCTGCCGCAGCTTTTTTATTTTTTCCGAATTGTTCTCGATAAATTCCAGCGGCGTGATCAGACCAAGCTGATTACTGGCCGCCAGACCGATCCTTTTACTACCATAATCGACAGCCAGAAAATTGGTCATTTCGACTCCGCTCAATGACCGACCAGTTCAACGGCTGCCCGCAAAGCCGCCGCAAGACCGTCAGGGTTGGCGCCGCCGGCCTGCGCCAGATCGGGTTTACCGCCGCCACGTCCGGATACCAAAGGGGCAATTTCTTGAATGATCTTATTGGCGTTAAATTCCGGCGTTTGGTATTTCGGCGTGACCGCAGCCAGCAAAATCGCTTTGCCAGAATCCTCCGCGCCCAGCACGACCACACCTTCGCCCAGATAATTGCGCAGGCTGTCCGCCACAGCCGCGGCGGCGGCGCGGTCTGCCACTCCGATATTTACCGCGATGACCGGAATATTTTTGATCTCTTTTTTCTGCCGCGTGTATTCGCTAACTTTGGCCAGAGCCGCCTGCAGTTTTTGCTTCTCTAACTGTTTCTGCTCGTTTTTTAATTGCTCTTTTTTCTGTTCAATATTTTGACAGCCGGTTTGCAACTGCCTATCCAGCTCCGGCGGCGCGGCCTGCGCGTCAAAGGACATCTCTGGCAAACCCAGTTTGTTTAATTCCGTGTTCAGCCGGACGAATTCCTGCGCGTAATAAACAGCCACCGCGTCACCGGCCGCCGCTTCGATGCGCCGGATACCCGTGGATAGCGCCGACTCAGAAACCAATTTAAAAATTTTAAGGTCGCCGGTATTGGCCACATGCTGGCCGGCGCAAAATTCTCTGGAAAAATCGCCAATCGACACCACGCGCACAACCTCGCCGTATTTTTCGCCAAAAAGCGACATCGCGCCGCTGGCTCTGGCTTCCTGTATCGGCATTTCTTTGACGGCCAGCTCAATATTTTTCTTGATCTCCGCATTGACCAACGCTTCAACTTTTTGTTTTTCTTCCGGCGTTAGCGCTTGAAAATGATTGAAATCAAAACGCAGTTTCTCCGGCGCGACCAGCGAGCCAGCCTGCGTGGCGTGTTTGCCCAGCGTTTTTTGCAAAGCGGCGTGGAGTAAATGCGTAGCTGTGTGATGTCTGGCCATAGCCTGCCGCGCGGCCGTGTCGCCAGCCTCCAGCACGATCTCGCCACCGATGCCGCCTTTGCTGCCCAGACCAGCGGCGCGGGCTTTATCCCGCTGTTTCTGCATTTCCGCGGCAAAACCATCTAAATCAACCGCCAAACTTTGCTCTTCCGCCAGCACCGCCGTTAGATCAACCGGAAAACCGTAAGTGTCATAAAGTTTAAAAACTTCCGCGCCTGTTAAACTTGTCTGGCCGAACTTTTTGGCCTGCGCGGCGATCTCCTCAAACAACGCCAATCCACGGTCAAGAGTTTTATTGAAAGCCCGCTCCTCGGCCTGCAGGATTTTTTCCACATACTCGCGCTTGTCTTTGATCTCCGGAAAAGCAGACCCCATAGTTTCCGCCAGCACACCGACTATGCGGCAAAGGAACGGCTCGCGCAGTCCCAGCTTGCGGCCATAGCGCGCGGCGCGGCGCAAAATACGGCGCACCACATAGCCGCGTCCGTCATTGGCGGGCAAAACTCCATCAGCGATCGCAAAAGCCAGCATACGCAAATGATCGGCGATCACACGGTGCGGCATACCGCTCAAATCCGGCTGGTATTTTACTCCGGAAATTTGCTCCACTGCTTTGATCAAAGGAGTAAAAATATCCGTGTCGTAATTTGAAGAAACTTTTTGCAGAACAGCACAAATGCGCTCGAAGCCCATGCCGGTGTCGACATGCTTTTTCGGCAGATCGCTAAGCTGTCCATCCGCGCCGCGATCGTGCTGCATGAAAACTAAATTCCACAGCTCGATAAACCGCGCGCAGCCGCTATTCACGCCGCAAACATGGCCGGGCGTATCTTTTTTATCACAGCGGTCGGCGCCCAGATCGATGTGGATTTCCGAACAGGGGCCGCAGGGGCCGGTCTCGCCCATTTCCCAAAAATTTTCTTTGTCAAAAAAACTAATGTGCGCGGGATCAATATCGGTTTTTGTCCGCCAGATCTCCGCGGCCTCATTATCGGTAGTGTGCACTGTGGCGTACAGCTTATCTTTCGGCAATTTCCAGACCACAGTTAATAATTCCCAGGCCCACTGTATCGCCTCGGTCTTGTAATAATCGCCAAAAGACCAGTTGCCGAGCATTTCAAAAAAAGTATGATGATAGGTGTCTTTGCCGACTTCCTCGAGATCATTGTGTTTGCCGGACACGCGGATACATTTTTGGCTGTTGACCGCGCGCGTATACGGCCGGCTGCCGTTCCCCAAAAAAACATCCTTAAATTGATTCATGCCGGCGTTGGTGAAAAGCAAAGTCGCGTCGCCCACCGGCAACACCGGCGCGCTCGGCACAAAAATATGCCCTTTGCTCTCGAAAAATTTAAGGAATTGCGCGCGGATATCTTTGCTGTGCATAAGGCGATTATAAACTTTAAGCTTAAATTTGTAAAAAAATCCGGCGTTTTATATAATACCTGGCGTATGTCCGAACTGGTGCAGGCCAATCTTATTCTCGAAGGCGGCGCGCTGCGCGGGATTTTCACCGCAGGAGCGCTTGACGCGCTCGACGAAAAAAATATTCTGTTTGAATTTGTCATTGGCGTATCGGCCGGAGCCTGCATGGGTGTGTCCTACATCAGCCGGCAGCGCGGGCGCAACCGCGAGATCCTGCGGCGTTTCGGACGCGACCCGCGCTATTTCAGCCTGCGCAATCTTTTGCGTGAAGGCAATCTTTTTTCCGCCAAATTTGTTTACGAAGAAATTCCGCAAAAATTGATCCCTTTTGATTTTCAGACTTTTGAGCAAAGTCCGGCGCGTTTTATCGCGGTGGCCACGGACTGCGTGACTGGCCAGGCCGTGTATCTGCAGGACAAAGTCAACATGACTCCGGCCATCCGCGCCTCGGCCAGCATGCCTTTTATCAGCAAACCGGTCGAGCTGGGCAGCGGACGGTATCTGGACGGCGGCATTGCGGATTCCATACCGATCGAATACGCCATGCGGCAGGGACATGCCAAAAGCGTGGTTGTCCGTACCAGACCGAAAAGTTATCTAAAAAAAGAAAATCCGCATCTCCTGCCTCTGCTCAAAGCCGTGCTGCCGAATGATCCGCGGCTGGCTGAAGCGTTGAGCCGGCGTTCCGCCGTGTATAACCGCGAGCTGGCGCTGGTCGACCAACTGGAGGCCGAGGGCAAATGTCTGGCCGTGTATCCGCCGGAAAATCTCAAGGTCGGGCGTCTCGAACGCAATTGGGAAAAACTGGACAATTTTTATCAGGCCGGTTATCAGGCCGGACTGGAGCTAGCGCAAAAACTACCGGCGTTTTTAGCGCGGTAATTAAGAATGGAGAGTGCGCCTAAAAAACAGGCGCTCTATCCGCGGGATTGGGGAATTTTGGCTCGATGATTTTCCGCTCCGCCGCTTCAGTGATCTTCCGGTGAAATTCCCGCGCCGCATAGCCCAGCGCCAAAAGATCACGCCGGATATACCTGATGATCCGGCCTCTTCTGGCTGGCAGATTATCCCGCACAACATGGCGCGGACTCACAGGTAGCCTGGCATTATATTGCCTGCGCTCCAGCCGGTATGTTCTGTAATATTCCCTGTAGCTTTCTTCACTGTCGAGAACGCCGTTCTGAATTAAGTCCAGCCAGAATTGTATTCTGCGTGTCCGTCCCGCCGCCGTCAGCACGCTCGCTCCGGCCAAACGATTGGCATCGATCCGCCCGCCGGTATATATCAGCAGGTTTTCCAGCTCCGCGGAGTGGGACTTCAATATCTTTAGCCAAGCCTTGATCAAAGATTCAAGATACTTTTTGGTCAATCCATCAAGTATTCGCAAATATTCAGCGCAGGCCGGCCAATTCCGCGCGTCATTTTCCGCCAGTCCCCGCGCCACCACATTTTTCACCTCGGCGCAGGCGGCGTCATAGGCGGACAGGAGAGCCGTTCGTTCCTGTTCCGTCATAATTTTCGCCTCAGTCAGGCGCAGGATAAAACCCGCCGACTCTTCCAGAGCATACCATCTGGGATTTTCATTGATCTTTTGCGGGTTTGGATATTGACGGTTGTGCCGGTTGCGCTCTTTGTCAAAATCCGTCAGCGAATTTAACACAATATCCAGATAGCGCGTGTAAACAGACAGCCCTCTTTCAATATCTTTTCGGGTGACATTATTGTCTGCTATATATACGCGTCCATGCCGTTTTTCATTGCTCGCTCCAAATTTTTCCCGATCGTAAATATTGGTGTAGTCTTTCAGGTCTGCCTCGCGG
>JAIRWS010000121.1 GCA_031268855.1 Candidatus Margulisiibacteriota bacterium
GCTGTCAGCCAGACTGCCGACCAGCCAAAAAAGATCACGGAGGCCAGCCAGGCGGGAGTTAAAGCGATCAAAACAGCGCGCATCAAAACCGGCGTGGTCACTCCCGAGTGTAAATGCGGCGATACCGCTAAAATTTTCATTTGCTCAACTCCCGTTTTTCAGCGGCCTTGTGCTGTCTGATCTTTTGCACCAGATATTTGCGCGCGGGGCAGACAAAAGCGCAAAGCCCGCACTCCATGCAGTCCGTCAAACCTCTTTCGCGGTACGGCAACAAACCCAGCGGACAGGCGTCAACACAGCGCGCGCAGCGGAGACAGTTCGTTTCTGTGAAGACCTGTGAACGCAGCAGGATAATTCCGGAAACACCTTTAGCCACCGGCAGATCCAGCGCGGCCATAGCAAAACCCATCATCGGCCCGCCGGAGATCACGCGAAAATCTTTTTTCGCAAAATTTTCCGGCAGCTTGACCACATCTTGATACAGAGTTCCGAGCCTGACCCAATAATTGCCCGGATTGGCAAACTCGCCGGACACCGTGACCACACGTTCAAGCAGCGGCAGGCCGGTCTGCACGCTGCGCGCCAGCTGATAAGCCGTGCCGACATTGACCACGACCGCGCCCACATCGATCGGCAGCCCCTTATTTGGTATTTTGCGGCCGACCGTTCTTTTGACCAGCACCTTTTCCGCTCCGGCGGGATAGACTGACGGCAGTAAAGCAATGCGGGCAAATTCTTCCACACCGCAGTTTTTCAAGCCGGCAATGACGTCTTTTTTATTGTCCTCAATAGCCACGACCACCCAGACCGCGCAGGCAGCTTTGGCCAGCAAACGCAGTCCCTGCACCACTTCATTGGGATGCTCGAGCAAAAGCCGGTAATCCGCGTTGAGGTACGGCTCACATTCCGCGGCGTTGAGGATCAGCGTATCGACTTTTTTGTCTTTGGGCGGCGACACTTTGACATGCGTGGGAAAAGCCGCGCCGCCCAGTCCCACCAAACCGATCTCACGGATTATTTCGCGGATGTTTTCCGTATCCAGCTCGGCCAGCGGCGGATACTGCTTGAGATTGGGATCGCGCTCGTCCTGAAAGTCATTTTTGATCTTGACCGCCTCGACCAAATTGCCCTGCGGGTTTTTGATCTTGACCAGATCCGCCACTTCGCCGGACACCGGAGAATGTACATTGGCCGTGACAAAAGCGTCCGCCGAGCCGATCAACTGGCCGCGCCGCACCTGGTCGCCTTTTTTGACCAAACTCACCGCTGGCGCGCCGACATGCTGGAGCAGCGGCACATAGAGATATTCCGGCGCAGGTAGTTCCGTAAGCGCCAGGCCGCGCGTCAAAGACTTGTAATCGCTATACACCGGAGTTCTCATTGATGTAGGCCAGGATAAAGCCCAGCAGCAAAAAACCGCCCGGCGGCAAAATAAAGAGCAGGATCGGCGTGAAATTCGCGGTCAAAACCGGCCAGCCCAGCAGCGTGCCCGCGCCCAGCAGCTCGCGCGCCGCCGCCAAAATTGACAAACCGACCGTGAACCAAAAACCGTTCAGCAGGCCATCCTTGACCGAGTCCCACACGTTATTTTTGTAAGCAAAAGCTTCGGCGCGTCCCAAAATGATGCAGTTGACGACGATGAGCGGCACGAAAATCCCCAGAGCTTGGTACAACTCCGGCGTAAAACCGGCCAGCAGCAGGTCAACGATCGTCACAAAAGTCACCACCACAATAATGAACAACGGTATGCGTATTTCCGGCGGGATGATCCGCCGCAGCAAAGACACAAAAAAATTGGAAAACACCAGCACAAAAGTAAAAGCCAGTCCCATGCCGACAGCGTTGACCAGCGCCGTCGTCACCGCCAGCGTAGGACAAAAACCCAGCAGCAGGCCAAAAGTCGGGCAGAGTTTCAAAAGTTTCTTAATATTCATTATTCCAGTTGATTTTACCCGGATACCTCGTTCGCACGCAAGCGCGAACAGCAATTATGCTATAATAAATTTACCATGTTTTGGAAAGCGATTTTTCTCGGCATCATTGAGGGGCTCACCGAATTTTTGCCGATCAGCAGCACCGGCCATTTGATCCTAACCGAGCAAATACTGCAGGGGCTTTCCGCCAATCCCAATTTCAGCAGCGCCTTTGATGTCATTATTCAGCTTGGCGCGATCATGGCCGTGGTCAAACTGTACGGCGCGATGTTCTGGCCTTTTCGCCCGGAATTTTACACCAAAATCCTGCCGGTCTGGCTCAAAATTTTTGTCGCTTTTCTGCCGGCGGCGGTTTTAGGTTTTTTATATAGAACAGAAATAAAAATTCTTTTCGCGCCGCGCGTCGTGGCCGCGGCTTTGATTTTTTACGGCGTCTTAATGATAGTCCTGGAGTTTGCGCTACGCCGCCGTCCGGTCAAAATCGCCAACCTGGCCAATATCAGCTGGCTGACCGCTCTGACGCTCGGTTTTTTTCAATGTCTGGCCATGGTGCCGGGCACATCGCGTTCGGCGGTGACGATCATCGGCGGGCTGCTGCTGGGTTTGAGCCGCATCGCCGCGGTGGAATTTTCGTTTTTTCTGGCTGTGCCGACGATGCTGGGCGCGGCCGCGCTGACCCTGTACGACACCGCTTTGTCTTTTACCGTGGCGGAGTGGATCATGCTGGTCACGGCGTTTTATTTTGCTTTCTGGACAGCCCTGCTGGTCATTCAATTTTTCCTGCGTTATCTGCGCCAGTATAATTTCGTGCCGTTCGGAATTTACCGCATTATTCTCGGCATTATTGTGCTTTTAGTTCTGCGTTAATTCTCGCTGGAGTGAATAACAATATTATTACAGAGAATCCCCATGTCTCGCTAGCCTCGACGGTTCGACTTCGCTCACCGTCCAAGGCCCGGCCAACGCGAGACACCTCACCGCAGCTTCCGCTGCTGCCTCTCCTTGGTAAGGAGAGGCTGGCTGTCGCGTAAGCGACAGACTGGTGAGGTGTTTTGTCGCAGGAAAAACGATTAAACAAGGAAAATCTTGATGATCTTTTTATCTACCAATACCTTGTCCGGCCGATAAGGGTCGGGCTGCTACATCAATGGGAAAAAGATTTTGCCGAAATTATGCAGCTGCATATTGAACGAATTTTAACTTATGAAGAGTTTGCCGAAATATTAAATTAGTTAAAAATTTTATATTTGGCGGCCGACGCGTCGGCCTGTATAATAACGATATGCGCATCGCTTTAGCTCAAATCTACCCCACGCTTGGTGATCTGGCCGCCAACTATGCCCTGCTGGAAAAAGAAATTTTGGCCGCGCGGGAAAACGGCGCGCGGCTGATAGTTTTTCCGGAACTGGCGCTGACTGGCTACCTGCTCAAAGATCAGGTCTATGACTTGCTGCCTCTCGCGCGGGAATACCTCGCTAAGCTGGCCAAACAGAGTAAAAACATCGACATACTTTTCGGCTCTATCGAAGAGCAAAACAGCCGTGCTTACAACGCCGCGTTTTATTTGAGCGGCGGAGAGCTGCGCCACACGCACCGCAAAGTATATCTGCCGACTTACGGCATGTTCGATGAAAAACGTTACTTCAGCGCCGGCGGCCAATTCCGCGCTTTTGCGTCAGTCCTGGGGCAAACCGCCGTATTGATCTGCGAAGATGCCTGGCATTTTTCCAGCGCCTATCTGGCGGCCAGCGCCGGCGCGGAAAACATCGTGATCATCTCCTCGTCGCCTTACCGCGCCGGCATTGCAAAGCAGTGGCAGAACATCAATCGCGGCATTGCCGAAAATCTGGCCGTAAATGTGCTTTACGGCAACCGCTCCGGCGTGGAAGACGGCGTGACTTTTTGGGGCGGCAGCGAGGTTTACACCAATGACGGACAGCTGCTTGGCCGCGCGGCGGAATTAAAAACCGAAACATTGTTTCTCGACCTGCCGGAAAACCGCGGCGCTAGAGCGCAGTCCGTTTTCGTGCGCGACGAGCGGCCGGAAATCGTGCTCAAAGAATTACAGCGCATCTGGCAGGCGGAGTTATAATTTACCGTATGGACGCCGCGCAAATCACCGCTATACTGACCGGTTTTCTCCGCGAAGAGCTGCGTAAAACCGGCCTGACTAAAGCCGCGCTTGGTCTGTCCGGCGGCATAGACTCCGCCGTGGTCTGCGCCCTGTGCGCGCAGGCTCTCGGCCCCGATAACGTATACACATTGTGTATGCCTTACAAAACTTCCAATCCTGAAAGCGCGGCGCATGCCCGCCTCTGCGCGGAAACTTACGGCGTTCATTATCAGGTCATCGACATCACGCCCCAGATCGACGCTTATTTTGACGCGACAGACGCGGCTGCTTCCGTCCTGCGCCGCGGCAATAAAATGGCGCGCGAAAGAATGACCATACTTTACGACCACTCGGCTAAACTAGGCGGCTTGGTCATCGGCACAAGTAATAAAACAGAACTCCTCCTCGGCTACGGCACGCAGCATGGCGACCTGGCCTCGGCGCTCAACCCTATCGGCGACATTTACAAAACGCAAATTTTTGAACTGGCGAAATTCCTGCAAGCGCCTGAGCCTATTCTAAAAAAAGCGCCTTCCGCCGATCTGTGGGCCGGCCAGTCCGACGAAGCGGAATTAGGCTACACTTACGCGCAGATCGACGAATTACTGGCGGAGCTTATCGAGCAGAGAATTTCTGAGCGCGCGCTAAAAGAAAAATATGCTCCGGTTTTTGTGGACAAAATAATCGCGCTGGTTAAAAAATCCCAGTTCAAGCGCCGCCTGCCGCTGATCGCCAAGCTCTCCGCGCGGACTATCGACCGCGAATTTCGGTATCCACGGGATTGGGGTGTGTAACCAAACGCCACTCACCTAAATTAAACAGGATCATTTCTCGATCTTTCCGCCGTTAAAGATCAAGTAAATAGAGGGTATCACAAAGAGGGTTAATAGAAAAGAGACTGCCATTCCGCCCATCACCGC
>JAIRWS010000122.1 GCA_031268855.1 Candidatus Margulisiibacteriota bacterium
GCGGACTGCGCTGGCTGGGCTTAAACTGGGACGAGGGGCCGGAAACCGGCGGGGAATTTGGCCCGTATTTTCAGACGCAGCGTTTGGAGATTTACAATAAATATTTAGCGGAATTGCTGGCTAAAAAAGCGGCTTACGAAAAAGACGGCGCGCTGTATTTTAGGTCTACAGACCCGGACGGCAATATCGAGGATTTTGTGATCCGCCGCTCGGACGGTCTGCCGGTTTATAATTACGCGGTGGTTATCGACGACGCGCTGATGCAGATCACGCATATTATCCGCGGCGACGATCATCTCTCCAACACTCCGCGGCAGGTGATGATCTACAAAGCGCTGAATTTTGCTGTGCCGAAAATCGTCCATGTGCCGATGATCCTGGGGCCGGACGGTCAGCGTTTGAGCAAGCGGCACGGCGCGACCTCTGTCGAGGAGTATGCCAAACAGGGCATCCTGCCCGAGGCTATGGTTAATTATCTGGCGCGTCTCGGTTGGGCGTACAAAGATCAGGAATTTTTTACGCGCGCGGATCTGCTGGAAAAATTTTCCCTGAACAAAGTCGGCAAATCAGCGGCGATTTTTGACAACAAAAAATTAGAATGGCTGAACGCCGAGCATATTAAAAAAGCCGCTCTGTCCAGACTCAAGGATTTTTTGCCGCCGGAGTATTTGCAGCAGCCCAAGATCGACCAGATCTTAACTTTGAGCCAGTCGCGCCTGAAAACAGTCGGGCATATCGCCAAAAGCTGCGCCTATTTTATAGAAAAAGAAATTGGCATACCGCCGGAACTGCGGGCTGAGGCGGACAGCGTCAAGCCGTATCTGCCGGAACTTGCCGCCGAATTAAAAAATACGGACTGGCGGCTGTCGGCCATCGAGAAAACCGTGCGGGATTTTGCCGCGCGAAAAAATTTGGCGGCCGGAAAAATTATTATGCCGCTGCGGATTATTTTGACCGGCTCCAATGTTTCACCCGGGATTTTTGAAGTCTTGGAACTGCTCGGCAAAGAATTGACCGTTGCGAGATTGAGTCAATGAGCGGCTGCTGGCGTCCCGCGCTACTCTGGATAGCCATAATCTTTTCCATGCCGCTGGGAATTTTGCCGCTGCTCTGCACGGCGTTTTTTCTGCCCAGGCGGACGCGCTGGATCGCGGTGTTTTGGGGCAGATTTCTGCTCTGGATTTCCGGTTTCCGCGTGACAGTGCGGGGGCTGGAAAATATTCCGCCCGGGCCGCTGATCATCGCCGCCAATCATACGAGTTATTTTGATATTTTTATCGCGCTGGGTTATTTGCCGCTGAATTTTAGCTTTGTGATGAAAGAAGAGCTTTTTAAAATCCCGCTCTTTGGCCGCGCGGTCAGGACGCTCGGCTATTTTCCGATCAGCCGGAAAAATCCCCGTAGCGCGGCGCGTTCTCTGGCGGCCATAGCGCAGTTTTTGCGCGGCGGCGGCGCTTTGCTGATCTATCCCGAAGGCACGCGCAACACCACGGACGCGCCGCTGCTGCCTTTTAAAAGCGGCATGGAACGCTTGGCCAGACAGGCGCAGACCGCTATCTTGCCGGTGGCCGTGCTTGGCGGCAAGGCGGTGCAAAAGCTGCCGTGGCGCACCAATTCTTTTACCGTTGTTATCGGAAGGCCGCTCAAGCCTGACACGGAAAATCTAACCGAAAAGGTGCGCGGCGCGCTGGAGGAAATGCTGAATTGACACAGCCGCGCCGCGTCCCGTAAAATAAAAACGGCAGACTCAAAAAGCTCAAGGAGGTGTTCCGGTCAGCGGCTAGGTCAGTTAAAAAAACATTTCCGAAAACCAAAGTTTTTGGAAAGAAAGGGCAGTAAAATGAACTTAAGAAAAGTAATTTTGAGCGCGGGAGTACTGACGGCGGCGGTTCTGGCCGGCGTGCTGGATACCAATGATGTGAAATTGAACACCACGCTGGGACTGGGCGCCAATCCAGCGGTCATCGCGGTCAATCAAGAACGCAAAGTCGAGGGCGGCACGATAATTCTCAATCAGCTTAGCCAGAGCGATCAGGTAAAATCGCCAAATCCTTCTCCACTCCTTTCATTAAATTTAATTCGCGGAAAAAACGTCAACTCGTCCAGTTTCAATGATGCCAGCAAATTTTTGTCATATACGGACACTTTGGCCGGCAACTGGCTCGCTGTGCGTTACAGATACGAGAGCAATTTGTATCCGAATTTTAACGCAACGTTATCGCTAGGCGCTATTCAGAGTACGCTTGATCCAGACTACAAAGCAAAAATAGATGTCTACCGTAAGGATGCGCTGGAGACAACTTCTCTGCTCTGGGCTAGAGAATTGGCCAAAGGTTTAACCGCCGGCGTGGAATTGGCAAGCAATGTTTATACGCTGAACACCAATATAAATTTCAATAAAGCGGCGAAAGCATTGCCGTTTGCTCTTTCTGACAGTAAAGCCTATGCGCAATCCGCGTCATACTACACGCTGACTCTGGGCGGCATTTATGATGTGGCGGACGATCAAAAAATTTCTCTGGCGCAGAAATTCAGTCAGGATAGAAACGTCCACACCGCCGACACCAACAACAGCAACGGCAAAGTAACCGACTATAATGAAGTCCTGGCCAATGAAACCGGTCTGGCCTACATATATAAAGT
>JAIRWS010000123.1 GCA_031268855.1 Candidatus Margulisiibacteriota bacterium
AGACAAAAATTTTGTCTCCGGTCAAATTTGCGCCAGCGTAGTACCAGATAGTAAGTTTTTCTGAAGCTTTTACTGCTTGAAACAACTCCAGAACAAACTCCCGATCATTGCGTAAATCCTCGCTGACCAGTTTTAGCAAGTCAGGGTCTCGTATTAGATAAGGTTTCAATAATTGCTTGTTATTCCGCAGACTAGGGTCGACATCAAGCTGCTGAATTATTTCTTCTTTTGATAAAAGTATATATTCATTATTATTAACAGTATTATTTTGATTGTCTAACGCGCAAGCGCCTAATATCGCTGCAGAGATTGTTACTGGCCAAATTACCGAAGGCTTTGGTGGTGTTGGGGGCTTTGGACTGCCAATTTTATTTGGCAACGCGCATTGTTTGGTTTGCATAAATTTTCTCCTTATTTAATAATTATAACCTATAGATTGTATCGTAAGTTTAGAGAAAAAATTGCAAATACATGGTATTATCTGGCCTCTTAAAAATAAAGTGTTTTTGGAGTAAAGGAGCGGGTAATGGGTGAATTTGAAAATAAAGTGGTTATTGTCACCGGTTCGGCGCGGGGTATCGGTAAAGAGATCGCCGCGGCTTTTGCGGCTGAGGGCGCCAAAGTGGTGATCTCCGACGTGAATGCTGAGGCTTGCGCGGAGACGGCCAAAGAATTTGGCGCGCAGGCTGTCGCTGTGCCGGCCAATGTCACCGTGAAAGCCGAAGTGGAAAATCTGGTCGAGCAGACCAAAGCAAAATTTGGCGCGCTGGATATTGTGGTGAATAATGCCGGCGTGACCCGCGACGGTTTGTTCGTGCGCATGAAAGAAGCAGACTGGGATCTGGTGCTGAATATCAATCTCAAAGGCGCTTTTTTGATGTCGCAGGCCGCCGCGCCGGTCTTGATGAAACAGCGTTCTGGCAAGATCGTTAATATCGCTTCGGTGTCCGGCTTATTCGGCAATTTCGGGCAGGCCAATTACGCTGCCTCCAAAGGCGGCATTGTGGCGCTGACCAAAGTAATGGCGCGCGAGCTGGCTCCGCGCAATGTCAATGTCAACGCCGTGGCGCCGGGTTTTATTGTGACCGCCATGACGGACAAATTGACCGATGACGTCAAGGAAAATATCAACAAGCAAATCCCTTTTGGCCGCATGGGGCAGGTCAAAGACATTGCCAATACAGTATTGTTTTTAGCTTCGGAAAAATCCGCTTATATCACCGGCCAGACTATCGCGGTATGCGGCGGTCTGACCATGCAGTCTTAAAAGCAGGCGTTGACATAATCAGACGACTGTTTTTAAATAGCCAATGGTGTGCAAAAATAAATTTTTTTAGAAGGAGGGGGTGAATTGTATGGCGACAGAGCAAGAAATATTTGAAAAAGTGCAAAAAGTAGTTGCCGACCAATTGGGCCGCAGCCCTAGCGAGGTGACGAAAGAAGCTTCTTTTATTGACGATCTGGGCGCGGATTCTCTGGATACGGTGGAGCTGGTCATGGCGCTGGAAGAAGAATTTGACACGGAAATTCCGGACGAGGATGCGGAAAAGCTAAAAACAGTGGGCAATGCCGTAGCTTACATTATGCAACATTCCGGCAAGTAGTTTCTCTGCGGCAATATAGCAAGGGGCGGTTTTTACTGCCCCTATTTTTTTAGGGATAAAATGAAATTAAAAGAACTTAAAATTGGAAAATTCAAAGCCAGAATTCCCATCGTGCAGGGCGGCATGTCCGTCAAGAATTCTCTGGCGCCTTTGGCGGCGGCGGTTTCTAATGCGGGCGGCATCGGCGTGATCGGCGCCTCGGCGATAGCGCGGGACGAGCTGATCCAGGAAGTGCGCGGCTGCCGCAAAATGACGGCCGGCATTGTGGCGGTCAACATCATGTACGCTATCCGCGAGTTCGCTGAAACGGTCAAGACCTGCATCGACGAAGGCGTGGATCTGATCTTTCAGGGCGCTGGCTTTTCCCGTGAGATTTACAAAATGGTTGAAAACACAAATACGGAAGTTGTTTCGATCGTTTCGTCGGTGAAAGCTGGCTTGCTGGCCGAACGGCTGGGCGCGGCGGCGGTGGTCGTCGAGGGCACGGAAGCCGGCGGACATCTGGGCACCGACCGCTCTATCGATGAGATTTTTCCCGAAGTGCGCGCGGCCGTGCAGTCTATACCGGTGTTGGCCGCCGGCGGCATTACCGATGGTTACGATGTTGCCAAATATCTCAAACTGGGCGCGGACGGCGTGCAGATCGCCAGCCGGTTCGTCTGCTCTGACGAGTGTTCCGCGCCGCTGGCGTATAAACAAATGTATTTGAACTGCCGCAAAGAAGATATTGTCACGATGTACAGTCCGGTCGGCTATCCGGGACGCGCGATACGCAACGCGCTGATCAATAAAATTGAGGACGGCACTGTGGAATTTGCGGGCTGTCAAAATCAGTGTTTGAAACATTGCTCTTACAAATACTGCATTTCCAACCGCTTGCTCCAAGCGATGGCTGGTGATGTGGAAGGCGGGCTGGTTTTCTCCGGCGCCAACGCCTGGAAAATCAAGGAAATTCTGCCGGCCGCTAAAATTATTGAAAATATGGTGCGTGAAGCGGAAAGTATTCCAGAATAGGAGCTAAAAAATGACTAAACGAGTGGTAATTACCGGCGTGGGGACTGTCAACGCTCTAGGGAATAGCGCGGCGGAATTTTGGCCGCGTCTGCTGGTCGGCGAAACCGGTATTGCCAAAATTACCTCTTTTGATGTGTCGGCTTTTAAAGCGCAGATCGCCGCCGTGGTCAATAATTTTAATATTGAAAACTGGGGCGTGGATAAAAAAGAAAGTAAACGCATGTCGCGTTTTATTCAGTTTGCGGTGGCCGCCGCGCTGGAAGCGGCGCGGGACAGCGGTTTTGACATCAAGAGCGATCCGGAAGAAGTCGGCGTAATTGTCGGCAGCGGCATCGGCGGCCTGGAAATCATCGAAGAAGCGCAAAGGACTCTCAGTGATAAAGGCCCCGCGAAAATTTCACCTTTTGTAGTGCCGATGATGATCGCGGATTCTGCTTCCGGAGCTGTATCGATCCAGACCGGCGCCAAAGGCGTGAATATTTCGGTGGTTACCGCCTGCGCCAGCGGCACGCACTCTGTCGGCGAGGCTTTCGAGTGGATCAAACGCGGGCAGGCCAGGGCGGTGCTGGCGGGAGGCACGGAAGCCTGCATTACGCCGGTGTGTCTGGGCGGTTTTTGCGCGGCGCGCGCGCTGTGTTTTGACTCCAATGACGCTCCGCAAAAAGCCAGCCGTCCTTTTGACGCCAGCCGCTCCGGTTTTGTCATGGGTGAGGGCGCGGGCGTTTTATTCCTCGAGGAAATGGAAAGCGCTTTGAGCCGCAAGGCCAAAATTTACGCCGAGATAGTCGGCTACGGCGCCACCGGAGACGCTTATCATATCACTTCCCCCGCGCCCGGCGGCGAGGGCGGCACGCGCGCGATCAGGATGGCGCTGCGGGAAGCCGGACTAAAACCGGAAGACATTGATTATATTAACGCGCACGGCACGTCGACTGAATTAAATGACAAATGTGAAACGCAGGCTATAGTCAGTGTTTTCGGCGCGGATACTAAAATAAATATTTCTTCGACCAAAGGCGCGCTGGGACATTGTTTGGGCGCGGCTGGTGGTTTGGAAGCCGTCATTCTGGCCAAAACCGTGGAGACCGGTCAAATACCGCCGACGCTGAATTATCAAACGCCGGATGCCAGTTTTCCGCGGCTTAATTTCACGCCGAATAGATCCGTGCAGCGCACGGTTCGCGCCGCCATGTCCAATTCTTTCGGCTTCGGCGGCCACAACGCGATAATTGTTTTTAAGAAGTTTCAAGAATAAACTGTGCATATTGTCCTCGTCGAGCCGGAAATCCCGCCCAATACCGGCAATATTTCCCGTCTCTGCGCCGGCGTGAACGCGACTCTGCATCTGGTCAAGCCGCTGGGTTTTGACATCTCTGACCGCGAAGTGCGCCGCGCCGGACTGGATTATTGGGACAAAGTAAAAATTGTTGTTTGGGACAATCTGGCAGATTTTTTAAAGCACAATAAAGACAAGCGGCTTTTCTTTTTCTCGACCAAAGCCAAACAGCTTTACACTGACCTGCGCTATCAGCCGGACAATTATCTGGTCTTTGGTAAAGAGACCAAAGGTCTGCCGGAAGATTTGCTCCGGCAAAATCCTGAGCGCGCCGCAACGATACCGATGGATCGGCAAAATATCCGTTCTATAAATTTATCCAACGCTGTGGCGATCGTGCTGTACGAAGCGCTACGGCAGCAAAATTTTCCAATTTGATTAACGGTGTTTATTTTTTTTAGCCCGGGCTTTGTTCCGGCGGCGGCTGTTTTTGGGCAAGACCGGCGTGTGGTTTTGCAGTATCTTTTGTAATTCTAAAGGCTTGCTGTTCTCGGCCGCGGATTGATTCTCCGGCGCTGCGGGCTGGTGAAAATATTTTTTGTGTTTGTTGTAATAATAAAACAGATAAAACAAGCAGCTGGCCTGGATCGCTAGCAGGCACAAAACTAATTTATTAAAAAGATACACGAAAGGCGGATAATTTAGCAAATAAGCCAGCTCAATGTTGTTGAGCTGAAAATACAAAAGGAACGGCAGCAGCAGTCCGCCGCCGATCAGACCGAATAGCTGCAAAGTGCGGAAAAAGAACAAACGAATATTCTCTATTATAGAAACGCGGTAAGACGTTTTGAGCAAAAAAACTACAGTAAACAAGCAGAGATAAAAACTCAGCATGAGCAAGAGCGCGGCGTCCAGATATTGGGGAAAGGCAAAAGTCAGGCCAGGGTCTTTTTGCGGAAAAATAAAGGGTGTCAAATGGTAGCGATGGATCAGCCAGGCGTAAAGTCCGCCGGCCGCGCTGGAGCCCAGCAGCGCGGAAACCAGAGCCGGCCATAATTTGCGCGAGGACAGCAGCCGCGCGGCAGGTAAAGCGCTGGCCAGACAAAAAAGCGCGGTAAACCCAAACAGTGGCCAGCGCTGAGCGAGCCAAAAAGGTAAAACCAGACAGAGTAGAAAAATATTGCCAATAATAAAAAGAGCCTGCGGCCAATTACGGCGGTTGACCAGAGTAAATCCGAGCAGCAGCAAAATCAGCAAGACAACCACGCTGCCGCCGCGCGCGAAATCGGCAAAGAGAAATTTTTCTTCAAAAGCGGTGTCGAGTCCGTAATTGTAATTGTCGGCGGCTTTTTGCAGCAGCACTTTGTCGCCGATTTTTAGTTTTTGTCCGGCCGGCATGTCGATCATGACAAAATCTTTTTTTTGATTGTGCAGACGGACTTTGACCAGCCGCTGCGGAGTTTCGGCGCCGGAATAATCTTCCAAAATATACGAGACAACGCCTGGCAGATAGGCATTGTCCGGCAAAGCGCTATCCGCCGCGGCGCTCAGTCCGCTCAAACAGACCGCTATACCCAAAAGGAAATATTTCATTATATACTCATTATAATGAAAAAAGTCTGGTTTTTCATTATTTTGCTGGCCTGGCTTGGCGCTGAGGGGCAGCTCAATGTTTTTGCCGGCGATAAAGACGCCGAGGTTTTTATTGATGGACAATTTATCGCTAAAGAGCAGGTTTTGCAACATTCCCTGCAGGCCGGCGCGCATTATTTGCAGGTCAAGAAAAACGGTCAGGTTCTCAAATCACGCGTGGTGGAAATTCAAGACAATAAACTGGAAACAGCGGTGCTGGAAGATTTTGTCGATTACAAAACCAGTGTGCCGTCGCGCGGCTCGCTCGATGTGGAGGCGATGCGGGTGCGCGAGACGCGCGGCAATGTGGCTTTCGGTTTATTTGGCGGTTCACCGGCTTCCGGCTTGAGCCTCAAATGGTGGCCGCTGGAGAGGGTCGGCCTGCAGGCGATCGGTTTTGCGAACAGCAATGCTGTCGTGCGCGACACGCGCGCCGGCGGCCGGCTGCTGTTGGCGCTCAACGAATCGGTTTATCAGAGCAGCACATTTACGATATATTTGGCCGCGGGCCTTGGCCGGTCGGCGTCGTTATTTGTAGACGATGCCGCTGGTGAAAGCGCTACCTATGATTTGCAGGAATTAACGTTGGGTTTGGAGTTTAGAGTGGCGGATTTTTTTCAGACGAGCAATAAAGGATATCAACATATTGTTATTAACAAAGATACTTCAGCGCTGGATATTCTGCTGATCGAGCTGCTGCTCGGAGTTGGCGAGTTTTTTCTGCGGACGGCGCATTGGGGCCTGGAGCTTGGCGCGGAAAGAACTTTTACCAGATATTTTACGGGGAACGAGGAGCCTTCCGCGGATCATTTTAATGTAAAACTCAGCGGAGGCTGTCACATTTATTTTTAAAGGAGGAGAAGTATGAAAAAGTTTTTGGTTTTTTTAATGCTGCTGGTGGCGGTGGGTTTGGCGGAGAAAGGGCGGATCAATGTCATTACCGATTTGCCGGGCGCGGAAGTGTATATCGACGGCGTGCGTGCCGGTGGGGAATCTGTACAGGATTACGAAGTTGACGCGGGCGAACATTATGTGGTGGTCAATTACCGCGGCAAGAAGATTTACGCCAGGATGCAGCGGGTCGGTGAAGGCGAAATAAGGACGATACCGACGGCGCATTTTGTGGATTTTAAAACCAATGTGGCTTCGCGCGGCGCGGTGGATGTGGAAGCGGCGCGCATCCGCGAAACGCGCGGCAATTTCGGTCTTGGCGCGCAGGGCTCCGCTACGCTGGACACGGCTTCTTTGGGTGGCATTTCGGCCAAATGGTGGTTTACGGAACGCCTGGGGCTGCAGGCTTTTGGCTGGCTGGACAGCCAGCGCACTTATTCCGGCGGCCGTCTGCTTTTCTGGCTGGCGGACAAAGTTTTTTTTAACGCGCCATTCTCCGGTTATCTGTACGGTGGCGGCGGCACGGACAGTTTTACGGACAAAGACAATGCCGACCACAATGTCCGCACTACGGTCAGTAATGCCGGTTTCGGCGTGGAATGTTCTCCGCTGGGCGTGAACGGTTTGTTCTTGAGCGTGGAGTTCGGTCTGGAAAAACGTTTTTCCACTGGCGCCAATGTGCAGACTGAAAATCAAGACCATACCGGTATGCTGTTGTCGGGAGGCCTGCATTTATATTTTTAAATTTGTTTTAACCGTATTCGTCCGGGTAATTTCCTGGATCGACTACTGGTACCGGGCGCTGGCGAGATGGATATTGCCTTATCCTTACCGGCGTTCCGGACGCTGCCGCAAATGTGGCGAATGTTGCCAGCAAATTCTGATCGGCATGGAGCCGCGAATGTTGCGCTTGCGCCCGCTGCGTAATTTGGCGATCTGGTGGAACGCTTATTTCAACAATCTACGCTTGATCGGTAGTTTTATTGAGGACGGCGTAATTGTTTTTGCCTGTAATTATCTGCGGGCGGACGGCCTCTGCGGCGCTTACAATTTGCTGCGGCCAGTATTTTGCCACGAATATCCGCGCTTGTTTAGTCATTTTGAAAAACCCGTGGTTTTGCCGGAGTGCGGTTTTAAATTTTCTCCACGTAAATTAATTTAGCCAGCCTGCCGTCAATGGCCAGGCGGGCGCCGTTGACCAGCAGAATATAGGTCGGGTAAAGCTGCTGAATACGCAGGGTCTGTCCGGGATAAACACCCAGTTCATACAGGCGCGCTAACGCTTGATCCTGCCCCGTGCGTATATAAATAACTTTAGCGTTGACGCCGAGCGGTAGACGGTTGAGCGGCAGGACGGTGACAGCGTTAAATTGCTTGGCCTGCGCGCAGCAGGGGCCGGTTGGAATATTATGTATATGACCGTGGCCGATCAACGCGCAAAATCTTTCGAGGATTTCCGGCGAGATATTGGCCGCTAAAATTTCCGCCTGCGCGGCGGCTTTTTTGGCGGTCAAGCCCAGCAGCTCTTTATAAAAAATTTTCAGGACGGCCAGAGTCCGTTCGTTTTGCTGTTTGCTGGTTTTTTCCATGGCCGCTCCTAGATGTGCAATATTTTATTGACAATCGCCGCGATAGTAAATGCGTAAATTGTGGAGCAGAAAAATATCAGCAGCGCTTTGAGCCAGCCTTTTTGCCGCGCCAGTTCGCCAAGAAAGCCCAGGCAGGGCAGAGAAAGCGAAATGAAAAGCAGCGATACTAAAACCTGAATGGAATTTAACATGCCGTTATTCGCCAAATCGTACAGGGATATGGCGCCGAGGTCTTTGCGGAAAAGTCCCAGCGCCACGCTGTCCGTAAAAGCTTCCGGCAGATCTAAAAAAGTCTGGATCAGCGGCGCTGTCCAGACGCGGAGTAATTCTAAAAGCCCGGCGCTGTGCGCCGCGAAAAGAAAAACGGACGCGCCGAGTATCAATGGTGTGATTCCGCGAAAATACCAGCGCAGATAAGCGCCGGCCGCGGCCAGTATTTTGCCGCCGCTGGGAAAACGCAGTGGTGTAACTTTGGCAATGTAATTAAGCGGCGGCTGCGGCCGCAGCAAGCGGTGCAAGCCCAGAATAATACCGGCCTGCAGGAGCATAATGCCGCCGAAAATCAAGGCGTGCGAAAATTGAATAATAGACAGCAGATTGGAGATGATAGCCAGCTGCGAAACACAGGGAATGAAAAAAATAAAAAGCAGTAGCTGAATGTTTTGTTCACGGCGCGTTTCCAGTTGCGCGGATTTATTCAGCGCGGCGATTTTGCAGCAGCTAAACAATAAGGGCGGCAAACTGTTGCCGTTAAGCCCGAACAAGCGCAGCAGCCGCTGGCCGGTCAATCCCAGCCGGCTGATGTAGCCGGTGTTTTCCAAAAAAGAATAGATCAGGAAAAAAGAGCCCATGACCGGCAGTAAAATAGCCAGGGCATAAGCACAGCCGATGGTCAGCAGGCCGTACTGCCCCACGAAAAAATCCGTAAAGAGATTATTGCCAAAAACGCTGACAAAAATATAAGTGATGAACGGCGCCAGATATTTACCAAAGAGTTCATCATAAAAGAGATAGACCAACAGTCTACCGCCGATGAAATGAACAAAAGCAAAAATAGAAAACACAGCCGCGGCGGCGATCAGTAGATCCCAAAAAAAGCGGAGTGAATACTCTTCAAAAAAATGCGAGAACCTGGCAGCGCGGCGCTGTTCTTTCGGCCAAATTTCTGAAAAAAGGCTGCGCGCCAGACTTTCCCAGCGATTGGCAATCGTAAAAGAATGAGCAATAGCGTATTTTTCCGCCGCGTAAGCCAGCAGTTTTTCGCGGACTGGCGGTGGATACGCGCGGCGGATCCAGTTGTAAATATTTTTATTGCCGAGCAGCAACATCAAACAAATAAACCGCCAGGAAATTTTTTGTTCCGGCAGGCCGGAAAACTTAAATTGTCCGCTGAAATCCTGAATGATTTTTTCGAGCGTTTTGGAATAACTGCCGACCCAGCGCGGTTTATGCGCGGAAACCAGCGCTTTTTGAATTTCCCGCCGGCGCGGTTCATGAGTCGGTGTGCTGATAATGACCGGCGCGTTGAAAATATGCGTCAGCTTGGCTTGTTCAAAAATATATTCCTGCTCGGCGGCATTGGGCGCCTGGTAATTCACAATAAACGGAATGTTAAGCTCCGCCAGTTGAATAAGAATTAAAAGGCTGTTTTCCAGCGTTTTTTCGTTGAGCGTGAAAATAATTTTTTCGGGCTGAAGTTTTAAGATCAGATTGAGCGCGATAGTTTCATTCTCAGAAGTGGGGATCAGCGTGTTCAGGCCGGGCGCTTCGAGCAGGCGGTATTTTTGGCCGCCGAGTTTGATTTGTCCGGTGTTCAGTTTTAACGGGCTGCCCGGATAATATTTTTGCTGCCCGGCCGGCGCGGCTAAACTATTAAAAATATTGGTCTTGCCGGAAAAAGTCTGGCCGAGAATTAAAATGGTTTTCATCGGGCAGCGAGCAGCAGAGACATATCCAGCGCCGGCGCGGAATGGGTAATTTTGCCGCAGGAAATATAATCCGCGCCGAGTTTAGCCAGGCTTTTAAGATTTTTTTTGCCCACTCCGCCGGAGATCTCCAGCTGGATTTGTGGATTGAGTTTAGCACGCAGCGCGGCGGCTTTTTTTATTTCCGCGGCGGACATATTGTCCAGCAGAATAATGTCGACCGGCAGAGCCAGAAAATCTTTGACCTGCCGCAAAGTCGCGGCTTCGATCTCGATTTTTTTATTTTTTTGCCAAAACTTAAAACGTTTAATTCGTTTTGCCAGATCGCTTAACTGTAAACTGGCCAGATGATTTTCTTTGAGCAAAACCCGCTCCGATAAATTGAGCCGGTGATTTTGTCCGCCGCCGCAGCGCACCGCGTATTTTTCCAGTTCGCGTAGCAGCGGCGTGGTCTTGCGCGTGTCGAGCAGTTTGACATTCGTGCCTTTGAGCAGATTTACCAGCTTGTGGGTTTCCGTGGCCACGCCGCTCAAATGCTGGAGAAAATTTAAAGCGACGCGCTCAGCTAAAAGAATGTCGTTTAATCTGCCGCGGATTTTGGCCAGCGTTGCGTCTTTTTTTATTTTGGCGCCGTCAGAAAATTTAGTTTGAAAATCAGCTTTGCGGAAACAATATGCGGCGATCTCCAGACCGCAAATTATGCCGTCGGCTTTAGCGATAATTTTCCCGCTGACGATCTTGCGTTTGTCCCCGAAAAATTTGGCGGTGATATCGCCGCGCGGCGCGTCCTCACGCAAGGCCTTGTGAATTAAGGCGCGGGTGTTTTGGCTGATACTCATTAAATTGATTTTAGCTTATTTTGGCTGTTCGGACAAAAGTTACACATCTGGGTGTGCCAAGAAGCGCTTATTTATGAAATCTGCAACAAAGTATATTTCTTTACGATAACATTATATAAGTGTTTTGGGAGCAAGAAATGCGTTTTTGGATAAGTAAAAATATTAATGGCGAAGTGTCAAGTCAGGAAAAAAAGAAGCGTTCTCACAGTACGTTATTGCAAATGACTGAACGCAGAGAACGGGTTTTGATTGCCGTAAAAAAAATGTATGACGCAAACATAGAAATCACGACCGCAGCGATTGCCCGGGAAA
>JAIRWS010000124.1 GCA_031268855.1 Candidatus Margulisiibacteriota bacterium
CGCTGGCGGCCATAGGTTATGCTGGAACTCTGGACACCAATGATGTGAATGCGCGAAATAATCCCGCTCTGGGCGGCAACCCGGCGGTCATCGCGGTCAATAAAAAAACCGCTGTCGAGGGCGGCACTTTGCTGACCAACGCGGTAAGCCAGAGCGAGCAAAATAAAAACGCGCCCAACGGACTGTATGGAAACGATTTCACAACGGGCAAAGACCTTGCCCCGTCCGATTTCGGCGCGGCAACTAAATTCTTATCCTACACTGGCAGCATCAGTGATAGTGATTGGTATTCTGTTCGTTACAATAATATCGGCAATATTTTTTATTCCGTTGACCTGAAGACCACGGATCTTGCGGAAACATCTCTTGGTATAAAAAACCAAAAACTTTCGTTCACTTTCACTGAAACTGTAGAGAGTATTTCCGCGGTTTATGGCAAAGATCTCGGCAATGGCTTGAGCCTTGGCACGGAATTAGCGGTTAACATATATCATAAAAATCAGGAAGTTGCCGAGTCCAAAAAAGCCGGAAAACCTCTGACAGCCGCCTACAAACTTAATTCTGATAGTTATCTCACTTTGGCTGTCGGCGGCATTTATGCTGTATTGCCTGGACACAAGATTTCTGTATCGCATAAATTTGCTTCGCAGAGAAACGATAATATAAGCAATCGAGACCACAGCGGATCCGTGGTGGTAGAAGGCAGTCAAAATGAAGATGTGCCGGCCGAAACCGCGCTGGGCTATGTTTACAGCGTAAACGACGCGCTGGAGATCGCCGCCAGTTACAAAGCCACCGCCGGCACCAGCTATGACCGTGATATAGATTACAGCAAAGGCGGGACTGATACGTCAGTGGAAACGAGCACTCTACCCAACAGCACATATGGTCTGGCCGCCTCCTACAAATTGACTCCAGAAATCGAGCTGCAGGCTTACGGCACGCATACCAAAGGTTACCGGGCGGCCTGGAATGATATAAACTTGACGCCCGACACGTGGAACAAAGGTTTTGATTTCACGCAAAAAGGCGGCAATGCGCAATGGACGCCTACGTTTTTTAACGGCGGCTCTATATTGTTCGGCTTTTTCAACACTAAAATTGTAAGCGCCGACAATGGTTTTTCGCTCGACGCGACAACCACGCTGGTTTCTTATTCGCACGCTCTTTAAAAAAAGCGGCACTCTCAACGGGGTCAAAAACCTCTTCAGGAAAAACAAGGGCTGTCTAAATGACAGCCTTTGCGTTTCTTTAGAGTTATAGTTTCGGTGCTCAGCTTTGAAATTTATCGAGAAGAGTTTTGATCTCTTCGATTTTTTTGGCGCGTTCCCGCCGGTCGGCGAAAGACTCGGCCACACAGGACTCTAAATGGCTCTGGAGGATATTGCTTTCGACTGAGCGCAGCGCCGAACGTACAGCTTTGAGCTGGATCAGTATCTCCGGGCAGTAACGCCTGTCGGTGATCATTTTTTTCACGCCGTCCAGCTGGCCGCTGATCCGGTTTAAACGCGCGATCTGGCCGGCGTGGCTGGGGTGGCAGTGGTTGGTTTTAGCCATGAATTTATTATATACCCCCTGGGGGCACTTGACAAATGGTTTTTCCTGGTATACCCTATGGGGGTATTCAAGTTTAGAAAGGAGCAAAAAATGAAAAAAATAATTTGGGGAGCGGTTCTGCTAATAGGTTTGAGCTGTCTGGGGCTGGCGCGCGGTGACAAACCGCAAGACCAGATGTCCGGGCCGATTTTGGCCGCTGGCAAAAAAACCGCGATCAATGACCGCTATTCTTTTCAGTACGAGTTTCCGCAAAAACCACAAATGGGCCCGGCGGTTTTAAAAATACTGGTTTATGACAAGCAAAGCCAGTTGTCTGAACAGCGCTCCAGCAATTTAACTATACTGGGCAGTTACGATATGCCGTCGATGCGCGGACATCATGCGTCCCCGCCGACGCCAATTAAAACCAACCGTTTGGGCGATTATCTCTTTCCGGTCGATCTGGTCATGCGCGGCGAATGGGAAATTGTTTTGTCTTTTCAGGAAGACGGTCAGGAAATATACAGCGGCGTTATTTTGTTAAAAGTCTAAAAAAGTCATGCGCAAAATCGGATTGCTGTTCATGATCCTGGGTAGTCTGGCTGCCGCAGACGCCAGTTTGTTTTACACGGAAATTCAGGGCGTGGCCGGTTATTCTGCCGCGGGAAATAAAGTCGTGTATCGCTCCGGCCGCGCGGACGACACCATGCAGTTAAATTCGATCGGGTTTGATTATCTCCAAAAATTTTCCGGCGCTTACAGCGACACCGGCGCGGCGGCGCTGCAGATCCGCGCGGCCTACAACGCGGACAAAGCGGCGGCAGAGCTACAAATTTACAATGCCTACTGGAAAAGCAAAACTCCTTACGGCGATGTCTGGCTGGGGCACAACCGCGCGGCTTTTGGTCTGGCCAGTTACTGGGATACGCACGGCGATCTGCTGCAGCCTCTGCCGATGCACGGCTTTGGCTTTGACCGCGACTGGGGCGCCGGCTGGAATATAGACACGGTTGACGGCGGCTGGCAGGCCGGCCTGACTTCCGGCTCGGGAATGCCGCTGCGCGCGGACGGGAACTGGCTGTTCACCGGCAGAATGTCGCGCGGAACGCTGAGTTATGACAACTACACCATAGGTCTGTCAATTTTGGCTGGCCGGACAATGGACAGCATGGGAGACAGGCCGGATCTGGAATTGGAAAAAATAGAGCTGGCCGCGCTGGACGCCGCTTACAATATTGACAATCTTGAACACAAACTGGAACTCGACAACGGCTCGCGGGCCGGCTGGCCGGCGCTGGCGGGATTTTACCGGCTGGGTGTTAATTTACTGGCAGAAAACCGGCTCAAGCTGGAAGGCCAGTATGTGTACACTAAAATAAATCTTGTGGAAAATTACTGGCTGGGCGCGGGCGCGGCCTACCGTTTCACGCCGGAGTTAACCGGACGCCTGCTGTATGAACTGGAAACCAAAATAAATGAATATAAAGTGGCGGCGCAGGCCTACGCTTATTTTTAATATTTAAGGAGCAACTCGTGTCAAAAATATTTTGGCTGTTAATTTTACTGATCGGCTTGGCTCCGGCGGCGGTCGGCTGCGATCTTAACGATCCCGATCGGGATATTTTGCGCATCGGCACTTATTACACTTCGCTGCGGCCCCGCATCACTTACCAAACCGCTTATCTCTCGCTGGAAAAACTGGGCGGTGAGAAAACCTTGCGCGAAGTGGAAACACGGCTGGGTGATAAATTTTCCGGACTGTACGAAACTATCGATGTCCCTTACACACTATACACACTCTATCAGGGCGAAAAAATTATCGGCTACGTGCACGGCATCAATCAAAAAGGCCGCTACGGAGGCTTACAGGTCTTCCTGGCGTATGACACACAGGGCATTATTAAACATTTTTATTATCAGAAACTCACGTCCCGCCAGGCTCAAGAACTGCGCTCTCCGGAATTTTCCGCGCAATTCAGTGGGCTGTCGCTCCAGGATTTTCTAAATTACGATGTGCAGACCGGCTCCGGCGGCAGCACCAAAGCGCAGGCCATTAAAAACCCCAGTCCGGCAGACGCGGCGGATTTTTTAGCCACCCTGCGCGCGGTCAAGAAAAATTTAATTTTAATGGACATTTTCGTGTTCAATAACAAGGAGAGAACTTCTCCGCCGCAAAGGAGCCAGCCATGAATATTTTTCAGGTCGCTTACAAAAATCTGCTGCGCCGCAAGACGCGCACGCTGTTTACGCTCGCCGGCATCATGCTTTCGACCTGGGTGCTGGTAACGCTGCTTGGTTTCAACAAAGGCTATGAGCAGTCGCTCAATGAAAATATCGAGGGCATGGGTTTTCAGATCGTCCTGACCGCCAAAGGCTGCCCTTATGAAGCGGCCACGTTGATGCTCAAAGGCGGCACCGGCCTGCGCTATATGCCGGAAGCGCTGGTGCGGGATGTGGCGGAGCGCGCGGAAGTGGCTTCGGCCACAGACATGCTGATGCACGCGGAGTTTGACCCCAATAAAGGCGAGAACGGCGGCACGATCGTTTATCTGGGCATCGATCCGCAGACTTATCCGACCCTGAAGCCCTACCTGCAATTTAATCAGGGCGAATGGTTCAGCGCGGACAGCGCGGCGGAAATTGTGCTGGGCTACGAGGCCGCGGAGCTGGAGCAGCGCGAGGCTGGCGACGCAATGCTGCTGCCCGGCAGCACGCAGGAATTCAAAGTAACCGGCGTCTTGAAACGCACCGGCACGCAGGATGACGGCATGATCTTCCTGCCGCTTAAAGCCGCGCAAAAGATTTTCCACAAAGAGGGACAATTGACAATGCTCGGTCTGCGGCTAAAACAGGAGGCCGATCAAAGCGCTTTTGAGGAAGAGCTGTATGCCCTGCCTGACGTGCAGGTCGTGTCCATGGCGCAGGTCAAGAGCACTATTTTAAGTCTGGTCGCCAGCGCCAAAGTCATAGTTCTGTCCATCGCTTTTATCGCTTTTTTGATCGCCATGTTTGGCGTGCTGAACACCGTGCTGATGTCCGTGTTCGAGCGGTTTCAGGAGATCGGCATTTTGAAAAGTCTGGGCGCGCTGCCCCAAGACGTGTTCCAAATGATCCTTATCGAGACTACTCTGCTCTGCGCGCTGGGCAGTTTATCTGGAATTATTTTGGCCTGTCTCTTCTCCCGCTTTTCAGAAATGGTGATCCGCTATCTCCTGCCTTTCGCGCCGAACGGCAGTTTGATTATTATCAGCTGGCCGACGATAATTTTTGCTTTCTTCTCCATAACTCTGGTCGGTCTGGCCGGCGGTGTGTATCCGTCCCTGCGGGCGGCGGCGATACGCCCGCTGGACAGTATCAGGAGCGCAGAATAAATGACATTCATCACAGCAAAAAACCTGACCAGGGTCTACACGCGCGGCGCGGAAAAAATCCACGCTCTGCACAACGCCAGTTTTGCTATTGAACGCGGCGAAATAGCCGCGGTCACCGGCGCGTCCGGCTCCGGCAAAACCACGCTGGTCAATGTGCTGGGCTGTCTCGACAATCCAACCGCCGGCTCTTTAAGCATAAATGGCAAAATTATTTTTCAGAACAATCTGAAATTAGCGGAAACAGAATTAACTAAAATCCGCCGGAGTATTTTCGGCTATGTGTTCCAGAAGTTTTTTCTCCTGCCGACACTGACGGTCAAAGAAAATATTTTGCTGCCCGCTGTATTTCAGCCCGGACTGCGCGCCAGCTCCGCCAGGCTGGCTGAAGTTTTGCAGTTGTTAGGCCTGGAGAAAAGAGCCGAGCATCGGCCCGGCCAGCTTTCCGGCGGCGAGATGCAGAGAACAGCTATAGCCAGAGCGCTAATTAATAATCCGTCTGTGCTGATAGCTGATGAGCCGACCGGCAATCTGGACAGCCGGCGTTCTGAAGAGATCAAAAATTTACTACTGGAATTAAACCAAAAACAAAACCTCACGATCATCCTGGTAACGCATAATCCCGCGCTGGCCAAAATCGGCAGTCAGACGCTGGAATTAAAAGACGGAGTTATTCAATAATTGCTCGCGGCGCTGGCCAGCGTTACAGCTGGCGGCGTGGCAAATTGCCGGCGCTCAAGCTCATCAAGCCTATCTTGAAATCCCGGCGTCAGGTTTTCATACAGCAAGGGCAGCGGCGCGCCGTGTTCCTCGAGATTCAAAGTCCGCAGTCTGTCTGTATTGTCCGGCAGAGCGTTCAAAAAAACCTCAGCGTTTTCCAGCTGATCCAGCAAGGCGCGGCGGTAAGCGTATTTACTGCCGGCTGGTTTAGGCTGCGCATTTAATAACTGCCTTTGACTGAAAACCCAGGCCGCCTGCGCCGCGCCGACATTTTCCGCGTCGGTCACATTCACATCAATATATTCCGCGACCTGGAAAGCGGTTTTGAAACGATAGCCGCCGTCCCTGTCCAGCTCATATAGAGCAAGTAGTTTGTGGCCGTGCGCGGAGAGCAGTTTTAAGGCCTCGACGATATAACTCATCTGTTCCGGCGTGAAGAGCCAATGCGGATTGAGGCGCACCCAGCCCGGCTTGCCGGCAAAAACATTTGCGCACACTTTGTCCTGCATCAGGCGGGAAGCCTTTTCGCTGATCTCCAAAAGATAATGTCCATACTCGCCGGCGCAGGAGCAGCCCGGCCGCGTCTGAATACCAAAAAGATCGCTCAATACTCTGGCGACAAATTTGGGATGCAGCACGCCAGCGCCCTGCGGAATATCGTGCCGGATATTAAAAGAAAAAATCGGCGCCCTTTTTTCCAATTCCTGATCACCGTAGAGAATAATCCCGGGATCGCCGCGCAGATAATCGAACAGCGGCTCGGATAATTTGCGCTCGATCTTTTGAATATTGGCAAAACCGATAACATTGTAGGTCAGGTCTATGGCCAATCCCAGCCGCAGCACGCCAATGCCGTTGGGCGTGCCGGACAGCTCGCGTTCCAAAATATCGCGCGAATACTCCACGTCCCAGAGCGAAACATGCCAAACCGTGCCGCCGGCTTTGTTGGTGGGATGCAGCTGCGCGGGATAAATAGCTTTGTTGAACACCAGCAGTCCAGTGCTACCCGGGCCGCCGGGCAGCTTGTGCGGCGAAGCGACCACCGCGTCGATCAGCGGCCGTCCATCCTCGGTACGCGGGCTCAGGTCTATCGGCTCATAAGCCAGCGACGCGGCATGATCGTAGATCGTCAGCGCGCCGTATTTTTTGGCCAGCGCCGCGGTAGCCTGAATATCCGTCAAATGTCCGGTCACATTGGACGCCGCGGAAAAAGACACAATGATCTTCCGTCCCTGTGCGCGCAAGTCCTGCAAAAGTTTTTCATAATGCGCCAGATCAATATCCACCGTGCCGGACACGAACGGCACAATAATTTTATCCGCCAGCGTACCGTCATACGGCAGCGTGTTACCGTGATGCTCCTGCCCGGTGATCAAAACCACCGGCCGGTTTTGGTCTGGAATAAACTTCTCCAGCCACTCTTCGAGCAATTTATAGACGGCGGCCAGACCTTCGTCCAGCGCATCGATCTCGGCCAGCAGCCATTTGTCCCTGGCTTTTTTGTACTGCGCTTCCCAGCGGTTTTTTTGCTCGGAAAATCTATTGATCTGTTTTTTTAATTCCAGCAGGCGCGCCCGCTCCGCGCCGGACACGCGCTCCAAAACAGCCGGCGCAATGTCCAGCCCCAGTATTTTATGCAGACGCTCCAGCGCGCCGGAGGTGCCCTGCCCCACCGGCAGCACCACATAATTTTCTGGATCGGCGCGCAGCGCCTTGTGGATCAGCGCGATCAGGCTGTTGAACGCCGTGTGGGAAAAATCCGCCGTCAGCGTGTCCTGAGTATGCGTATTGCCAAAACGCCGAGCGAACCATTTTTCATACTCGAGGAGAAAATCCAGCTGCTTACCCTGCGCCGTATAATCAGCGTAAAGCTGGCGGACATGTCCAAACACTGTGATCTCCTCGGCTTCGCCGCCGGCCAGCTGCCCGCGTAAAAATTCCAGTTTATTTTCCAGGCTGACATTTTTGGCCAGAATTTCCGGAATAGAAAATTCTGCTACAGGATTTTGCGGTTTAGTTTTTTCCCGCAACTCAGTAACTAAATCCGCAATGATTTTTTTCAACATAACGCAACCTCTGTTTTTTTATTTATCTGCAGAGGTCTGCTCGATATGTCTTTTAGCGCTTATATATCGCAAGTTTCAAAAAAAGATTTCGTTTTTTTTATACTCTCACTTCTTTATTATAACCTTATGCACGACCGCGTCGATCTGCTCAACGCCCAAAACTTTATAACCCTGCTCGCGCGCCGCGCGCGGCACATTGTCCAGCGGCTCGCCGGCAGTCAGCCGCACTTCCAGAATATCGCCCTCGCGCAACCGGCTCAAGGCAAACTTCGTTTTCACAAAAGTCATCGGGCAATGCTCTTTGGTAATATCCAAATACTGTGTCAGCATAGCCTAAATAAACAGCGTCGTGCCGCCCTCCTGCAATTCTAAAAACGAACCGATGCCGATCACTTTTTTGACTTCCGGGATAAAATCGTCCTTTTGCAGAGCGAGGATCACCCCGGCCGTCTCGCAGGCGTAAAAATTCACGCCCAGTTTTATTGAGGCGTCGATCAACTCATCAACTCCGGCCACATTGCGTTTCTTGGCCAGATTGCCGAGCAGCAACGGGCTCAATCCCGCAAAATTCAGGCGGGAAAGAGGCAGATTGTTCCGGCCGCCCAGCAGGAAATTGAAAAAACGGGCGCGAAAACCTTTGCCCAAGAAATGCCGCCCGCGTTTTCTCTTAATAATATCCAGGCCAAAAAATGTGAAAAATAAATTCACTTCATAATCCAGAGCCGCCGCGCCGGACGCTATCGTGAACGCGGCAAAAGCCTTATCATAGTCCCCGCTAAAAACAATTATCGATAATTTCTTTTTCTTGTCCGCCATATTTTTACTCCTTTGTTTTTATAATATTTATCATATCTGAATAGTATGATATATGGAATTGTTTAAGTTGTCAAGCGCTTTTTTATTCTGACAAAGGGACAGGCACGATTTTGCAGATGTTTTCATAGCCAGAGCATTACCAGCTTATTTACACATCTTATTGAAGGTGATGTGCTTTTCTTTCAGCGAGATTTTCCCGACCTGATAACCGTACGCCGCGAGCTCCTTTTTGAACGTCAGAAAAGAATGATCGATCGGGATTCCCGTAATCTCCTGGATCCCGGCGAAGGTCAGTTTGAAAGACGGCCTGCCGTCCTTTTGGACATATTCCCATAACGGGGTGTACTTGCTCATACTTCGGTCTCTTTCCAGTCCCACCAAGTTTTGCTTGCTTTCCGGAAACTACCTGTCGCGGTTGATGTAACACGCCGCCATGCTCGCCTCAATGTCGGGACTTTCGTTTGCAAGCATAACATAAATTTGCCCGGGTCAATACCGTTTGACAAAGAGAGCCGCCCGTTAGGTAACGCAACCAACCATCTTGGCTTTGCGTGAAATCAAGATTAGAAATGTTATAATTATATTTAGAAAGCATTCAGACAAAAGGCTGTACAGAAGTAATGCTGAATAAAAATGCAATTTATATTCTTAAAGGAAAAGATTGCACGAATAAAATTCGTTCAATCCACCGGCTGACGAATGGAATGTATGAAGTTTGCTTCCTAACAAACAGCAGAAAATTCACATATTCGCCCGCAAATGTTCAAATTCGGCAAAAGAAACAATCTGTTAATACACAAGATTGTCTTGTGCTAATTGCTGGCAAAGTGCAAAGTGGTGTAAGACAAATTGATGATTATGACGATTATTCCAAATTATTATACAAGACTGGTTTTGAAAAATTGGTTAAAAAACATTTATTAAAATTGGTACATTCTTGCCTTAGCAATACCGGCGCCAAAACCAAATTTGATTATTTCAAGTCCATTGCCCGCGCAATCAGTTTAGACACCGAAGAAGGCAAAAATATTCTTGGGTCATATTATGAGAGAATTAGCTTTATTCGCGAAGATACACTGCTGGCGAATTTTCTTATTGGCGAGATACCAGATAATGAATATCGTAATGAGCGTCAAAACATCTTTCCGTTTGGATTTAATGAATCGCAAAAACTTGCGACAGAAAACGCAATGAACCATCGGCTGAGCGTTATTGAGGGTCCGCCCGGCACCGGTAAAACACAAACTATTCTAAATTTGATTGCTAACATCATCAAAAACGAGAAGACAGTCGCCGTCGTGTCGAGCAACAACTCTGCAACAGACAACATATATGAGAAACTGCAAACCCAGGGTGTCGATTGCCTTGCCGCACGACTTGGAAGTATGAAAAACAAGCAAGCGTTTGTGCATGGCCAGTGCGTGCCGCCGGAAGAAAAGTTGCGTTCCTGGAAACTGGAATATTGCAATATGCAAAAAATAGACGATGAGTTAAACAGATTGGCGCACGAAATAGATGCTGTCTTGGCGAAAAAAAACCAGCTGGCGCTTTTACAAACAGAACTCGATTCTATTCTTACTGAGTCAAAGCATTTTCTAATCTATTGCAAAGATAATTATCTCAATATGAAAATTCCGACTTTTAGAAAGCCAGCTGGCCCGGGCAAATTGCTTGATTTGTGGTATAAGGCTGGAAAGAAAAAGAGCGCCTTGTCGTTGTTTGACAAAATAGGGGCATATTTCTTTTGTGGCATTAAAATAAATAGTTTTTATAAACAAAATCTATCAACTATAATTGCGGCGCTGCAAAAATCGTACTACAAGGCGAAGATTGACGAATTGGAACAGACGATTGAAAACCTTGAAAATGGTCTTTTAAGTAATAATGTAGACGAGAAAATAAGTCGCCACGCTGATTTATCTATGAAAATTTTTCGAGCGTATATTGCTAAAAAATACTTAGAAAAACCCAGAAAATCTAATTACGCGCTGGACGACTTATGGAAAAATTCGGAGAAATTCATAGAAGATTATCCGGTAGTGTTAAGTACAACATATTCATTACGTAGCAATTTATCAAATAATTATGTATATGATTATGCGATTGTGGACGAGGCGTCACAAGTTGATTTAGCAACTTTTGTGCTTGTGTTGTCCTGTGCGAAAAACGCCGTTGTTGTCGGCGATAAAAAACAACTGCCAAATGTTCTAGATGCTGAGGCTAAATTAAAAGATCGCAAAATTTTTTCACAATTTAACCTTTCGGAAAAATACATGTTTTCTAAACATAGCGCGCTGTCTGCTATTACAGATTTATTCGGCGATCAAATTCCAAGCCAATTACTACGTGAACATTATCGCTGCCACCCGAAGATTATTGGTTTTTGCAATAAAATGTTTTATGACAACCAGCTGATTATCTTGACGCCAGAAATTAAGGATACGCAGCCCCCACTGAAAATTTACACAACAGTAAAAGGAAATCATGCGCGGGAAAATCATATCAATCAAAGACAAATCGATGTTACTTTGCAGGAAGTTGTGCCGAAAGAAGGATTGGATCTGCTTGACGGAACCGTGGGGATCGTTACACCATATAGAAATCAAGCGCAGGCATTAAGCACCGCGTTAACCGGGAGTAATGTGCTTGCCGCAACAGTCGATAAATTCCAGGGTCGTGAAAGAGAAACCATTATAATAAACACGGTGGATAACAAAATTAGCGATTTTGCCAGCAATCCGAATCGATTAAATGTAGCCATTTCTCGCGCCAGGCGGAAACTTATTGTAGTCACAAATGGAAATGAAAGCTCTACGCATACCGGTATTGACGAACTAATTGATTATATTAAATATAATAATTATGAAGTAGTAAGCAGTGAGATAAGATCTATCTTTGACAACCTGTATTCAAGCCATTACAAGCGTAAGGTCAAAAAGGCGCGCAAAGGTTCATCGCTGGCCGAAGATTGGATGTTAGAATTAATAAGCGCAATTTATAAAGAAAATAATTTTACCAATCTCGGCACAGTGTTGGAATATCCGTTGAAGTTGCTCGTTGATACAAAACGGCTAGAGGGTCGTGAAAAAGAGTATGCGCAGAACGATTGGACCAGAGTAGATTTTGTAATTTTTCGCAAAACATCCAAACAGCCGCTGCTTGCGCTAGAAGTTGATGGGTGGGCTTTTCATAATGCCAACAACGAAGCCGCCAAGACTCAGCGCGAGCGTGACGCTATAAAAAATAAATTATTGAACGAAGCAAATATTCCGTTGATTAGATTTAAAACAATCGGCAGCAATGAAAAAATAATTTTAACAGCTAAGCTAGAAGAATTACTTGATGGCAGATGATAGGCGTGAAAATGCAGGAGTTTTTGCTTTATGCGGTTACAAATTTTGTATATGCTTTACCATCATTAGGTTAGCGCAGCCAAATTTGACACTCCGTATTTCTTGGCATATACTCCCAAACACTACTAATTAAATATGATTAATATAGTTAGGGGTAAAAACAACAATGAATATTATTATCAACGGCGCGGCGGAAAAAATAGAGCAGGATAATTTAACTGTGGCGGAACTTTTGACCGCCCGGAAAGTCGAAGCTCCCGATATGGTCTCCGTGCAGCTCAACGGCGAATTTGTCCAGCGCGCGGATCTGGCGCGGGCGCGGCTAAAAGAAAACGACGCGGTGGATTTTCTTTACTTTATGGGCGGCGGAGCGGACGATGAGCGGCTTTGCCACTAAAAGTATTCACACCAGGTTTTTAAAAAAGGACGCGCATAACGCTCTGCATATGCCGGTCTATGATAGCGTGGCTTTTGCGGCGGACACCGCCGAGGAATTGGAAGCGTCCTTTCGCGGCCGCAAACCGGCGCACACTTACTCGCGGATCTCCAATCCGACTGTCGAGCATTTTGAGCAGAAGGTCAAAAATTTTTCTGGCGCGCAGGGCGTGACCGCCGTGGCTTCCGGCATGGCGGCGCTTTCCGCTTTGTTCCTGACCATAGCCGGACAGGGCGACAACATCGTTACGACGCGGCATATTTTTGGCAACACTTATTCTTTGTTCGCCACCACCTTGAAACAGTGGGGACTGGAAACCCGCTATACAGACCTGACCGATCTGCGCCAGACGGAACACGCTGTCGATGCGCGGACGCGCGCGCTGTTCCTGGAAACCATCACCAATCCGCAGCTGGAAGTGGCGGATATCGCCGGTCTGGCGGAGATTGCCCAAAAGAAAAAAATTCTGCTGATCGCGGACACAACGCTTACTCCGCCGTATCTTTTTGACGCCGGGAAATTTGGCGTGCAGCTGGAGATTTTGTCCAGCACCAAATATATTTCCGGCGGCGCGACTTCGCTGGGCGGTTTGATCCTGGATTACGGCGTCTATGACTACCGTCACAATCCGCATCTAGCGGAGCAGGCCGCCAGGTTTGGTCCGTACGCGCTGCTGCAGGTTTTGAAAACGCGCGTCTGCCGCGACCTCGGCAATATTCTCTCGCCGCACAACGCCTATCTGCAAAGCGTGGGACTGGAAACTTTGGTCTTGCGCGCCAAACTTTCCTGCGCCAACACGCTGGCTCTGGCGGAGTTTTTACAGACGCAGCCGCAGGTACGCCGGATCAATTATCCCGGACTGGCGGATTCACCATCTTTTGCGCTGGCGCAAAAACAATTTCCCAACGGCGCGGGCGCGCTTTTGACTTTTGAGCTGGAGTCGCGGGAGAAATGTTTTAGATTTCTAAACCAGCTTAAACTGATCCGCCGCGCCACCAATCTCAACGACAACAAAACGCTGATCATTCATCCGGCTTCGACGATTTTCAGCGAATACAGCGCGGAGCAAAAAACCGCGATGGGCGTGCCGGAAACCCTGATCCGGCTGGCGGTCGGTATTGAAGATTTGGCGGATTTGCAGGAAGATTTACAGCAGGCATTGGAGGCGGCATGAATTTTACGGACGAACAGCTCGAGCGTTACAGCCGGCATATTATTTTAAAAAATGTCGGCATTGAGGGACAGGAAAAAATTTGCGCCGGCAAAGTATTGATCATCGGCACGGGCGGCCTGGGCGCGCCAGCGGCTCTCTATCTGGCGGCGGCGGGCGTGGGTGTTATCGGTCTGGTCGATGGCGATGTGGTCGACCGCACCAATCTGCAAAGGCAGGTCATTCATTTCACGCCGGATATTGGCAAACCGAAAGTTCTTTCCGCTCAGGAAAAAATCGCACAGATCAACCCGGAAGTTAAAGTAAAAACGTATCATACTCTGGCGCGCGCGCAAAATATTTTAGACTTGATTCAGGATTATGATTTTATTATTGACGGTACGGATAATTTTCCGGCCAAATTTCTAATTAACGATGCCTGCGTGCTGGCCGGCAAGCCTTTTTCACACGGCGGCATACTGCGTTTTGACGGCCAGACCATGACACATTTGCCAGGCACGGCCTGCTACCGCTGTGTTTTTAACGCGCCGCCGCCCAAAGATCTGGTGCCGACCTGCGCGCAGGCCGGCGTGCTGGGCGCGGTGGCCGGTATGCTGGGCACGATCCAGGCGGCGGAGGCCTTAAAATATCTGACCGGCGCCGGAGAATTGTTGACGGACAAACTTTTGGTCTTTGACGCGCTGACGATGAATTACCGCACGGTAAAAATTAAGCGCAATGAAAATTGTCCGCTCTGCGGCCGGCAGCCGTCTATCACGGAACTCCAGGATGAAGAACAGCCGGTCTGCGAGTTGAAACCTAAAAAAGGCTGACCCGATGCTGACTATTGGCCGAAAATTAATCGAAGAAATTTACGCGCATGGTTTTGCCGAAGCGCCGCTGGAAGCCTGCGGCTATCTGGTCGGGCGGGACGGCGTGGCCGCTAAATACTATCCGATGACCAATACCGATCAGAGCGCCGAGCATTTTTCGCTTGACCCGCAGGAACAGTTCGCGGTGGCTAAGGACGCGCGGCAGAGAGGGCTGCAGATCCTCGCGGTGGCGCACACCCACCCGGCCAGTCCGGCGCGTCCTTCACCGGAAGATATTCGTCTGGCCTATGATCCCCATATTTTGTATGTGATCTATTCACTGCTGGAGCCGCCGGTTATCAAAGCTTTTCGCATCCGGCAGGGCGCGGTGAGCGAGGAGGAAATCCATGCCGGAGCTTGACACCGCGGAGTTAAAAAAAGTCGGCACGATACAGCAGCGCGACAAGGAATATTTTGTGCTGCGTTTGCGGCTGGCCGGCGGCAACACCAATTCCGCCGATCTGCGGACGGTAGCGGAGATCGCCAGCAAATACGGCCGCGACGCTGTTCATCTTTCTACGCGGCAAGGTATAGAGATACCTTACGTGCCGGCGGACAAAGTTCTGGAGGCACGGCAGGCACTGGAAGATGCCGGACTCAAAATGGGCGCCTGCGGCCCGCGCATCAGAGTGGTGGTAGCCTGTCAGGGCAAGGATATCTGCAAATGGGGCATTATTGACACCAAATCTATCGCCCGCCGGCTCGACGCGGAATATTTCGGACAGGACACGCCGCATAAATTTAAATTTGGCGTGACGGGTTGTCCGCACAACTGCGCCAAGGCTTCGGAAAACGACGTCGGCATTATGGGCGGCATTCGGCCGGAATGGCAGCCGGAAAATTGCACGCGCTGCGGTCTATGTGTGAGCGTCTGTCCGACGCAGGCCATTGTTCAGGACGGCGCGAAATTTACGCTGAACGAGGAAAAGTGTCTTTATTGTTCTATCTGCACCGCGCTGTGTCCGCAAAACAGCTGGCGGCGCAAAGCCGAGGGGTATCTGCTGACCATCGGCGGCACGATGGGCAAACAGCAGCGTTTGGGCGATAAACTGACCGGCCTGCTGACCGACCTGGAAACAGTTTATATATTAATCAAAAAGATAGTGGAATATTACCGGCAAAACGGCCGCAAGCGTGAGCGTTTTGGCCAGACTATTGACCGCCTCGGTTTGGCGCGAGTGCGCGAGGAGCTGTTAGATGGATTTTCCAATTAGTAAAAGTCTTGATCTAAGCGGCGTGACCTGCCCTTTAAATTTTGTCAAAACCAAAGCGGCTCTGGCGCAAATCCAATCCGGCGAATATTTGGAAGTGCTGCTGGATGAAGGCGAACCGCTGCTCAATGTGCCGCGCAGTCTTAAAGACGAAGGACATACTATAGTGCGGGTCACGCCACAGGACACACAGTTCAAACTGATCGTGCGCAAGGCTTAAAATTATGTTTCTGCCGGTCGGCCTAAATCTTAAAAACAAAAAAATTCTGATCGTGGGCGCGGGCGCGGCAACGGCGCAAAAGATCCGCGCCTTAAAAAAGTATCAGGCACGGATCACGCTGCTGGCGCCAGAGATAAAATTTCCGACGCGGTATAAAAAACTAAAAAAAACTTACGCGCCGGCGGATCTGGCTGGCTATGCTTTGGTCTATGCCTGCACTAATGACCGGAAATTAAATAAGCAAATCGCCGTGGACGCGCGCCGCCGGAATATTTTAGTTAATGTCTGTGATGCTCCGCAATATTCGGATTTTATTTCTCCCGCGATCTACAAACGGGGGATCATGAGCGCCGCGGTATTTTCCGACGGACGGAATGTGCGCCGCAGTCTGGCCTGGCGGGAGAAGATCGGTAAAATTTTTCAGAAAGGATAATTTTAAGACCCGATGATTATCTGCAAAGGCCGCGATCTGCAATTTAGTCTAGAACAACGCGAGGATTATCTGCGGATCTTGCAGCCCGACTCGAAACATTATGTCACGTTATTCACCTGCGACCGTGTGGAATTGTACGAAGGCTCCGGCGCGGCGCATCCAGACACGGCCGGACATTTATTCCGCGTAACAGCCGGACTGGAATCAGCTTTGCTCGGCGAGACCGCTATTCAGGGACAGGTCAAGCGGGCTTATTTGGCGGCGCAGGCGCGCGGCTTGCCCGCAGAAATGCATCGCCTATTCCAAAACGCTCTGCGCGTAGGCAAGAGAGTGCGTACCGAGACCGCTCTTTCCCGCGGCGCGATGTCGCGCGGCCAAACTGTGCTGGAAGCGATCGTTGATTTAAAAATAGACTTGAGCCGCTCGCGCATTTTAGTTATCGGCGTTAATAATCTAAATAAGACTGTCGTGAAATATTTAGTCCGGCGCGGCGCTAAAACTATTTTTCTGGCCAATCGTTCTTATACCAAAGCCTTAGCGTGGAGCAGAGAATTGAATTGTCAGGCGTTTAGACTAGCTGCTCTGCCGCGGCTGGCCGCGCGGTCAGATATTATTATTTCCGCGACCGCCGCGCCGCATTTGATCCTGCAGGCGGAGCAGTTTGCCGCCAGACAGCCGGTAATTATTTTTGATCTGGCCGTGCCCAGAGATATTGATCCGGCTATTGGCCGGCTGCCCAACATCACTTTGTACAACAATGAGGATATTGAAAAAATTATCCGCGCCAAGCAAAATAATCGCGCCGCGGAGATAGCGGCGGCAGAGAAAATTATTCAGGAAGAACTGGTTAAATTTTATGGTTAGATTAGTAATTGCTTCCCGTAATAGTCCGCTAGCTCTGAAACAAGTGGAGGAAGTTTTCAGTTTCCTGCCCGGCGTAAAATATCGTCTGCTGGCCGCTACCAGCTATGGCGACAAGCACAAAAATATTTCTCTGCTGGACGCGCCGCCTCCGGATATTTTTACCAGAGAGCTGGACGAGATTATCCTGCGCGGCCAGGCAGACGCGGCTGTACATTCCGCCAAAGATCTGCCATATCCTTTGCCGGACGGCCTGACCGTAGCGGCGCTGCTGCCAGCCGGGGATCAACGCGACGCGCTGGTGAGCCAAAATAATTTACCTTTGCGCAAATTGCCACGCGGCGCGGCAGTCGGCACCAGCTCTCCTTTGCGCCGGCAGGAGTTGTTAGCCCGCCGCCCGGATCTGCGTATCGTTTCCCTGCGCGGTAATATCGGCGAGCGTCTGCAAAAAGTGGACGGCGGCCAAATGGCGGCGATCGTTGTCGCGGTTTGCGCGCTACAGCGGCTGGGTTTAGCCGGACGCATTGCGGAGCTACTGCCTTTCCCTACGCATCCACTGCAGGGGCATTTGGCGGTGACGACGCGCGCTGACCGCCGGGATTTGCTAAAAATATTCCAGCCTTTGGACACGCGCCGCGCTTGGGGCCGCGCGGCTCTGATCGGCGCCGGGCCTGGCGATCCGCTACTGCTGACCAGACAGGCGGATATTTATCTGCGGCGGGCGGACATTATTTTTTATGATGATCTGGCGCGGGAAATAGTTAAAGATTATACCGCGCGAAAAATTTACGCTGGCAAACGTAAGGGGCATCAGACTTGCGCGCAGGAGGCACTGAATGAAAAATTGTATCAGGCGGTCAAGGCTGGATCGAATGTGGCGCGCTTAAAAGGCGGCGACCCTTTTATTTTTGGACGGGGCGGCGAGGAACTGGAATATTTGCAACGGCGTCTGGCCGCGGTGGATGTTGTGCCCGGCATTACGGCCGCGTCCGCCGCCGCGGCTCTGGCGCAAATTCCTTTGACCAAACGCGGACAGTCTGCCAGCGTGGCGCTGCTCTCCGGTCATCCGGCGCGTAAAATAAAAGTTCCGGCGGCGGACACACTGGTTTACTATATGGCCGGAACAACTCTGGCCGCGGTGTCCGCCAAATTACTGCGTTCCAGTCTGCCACCGCGCGCTCCAGCGATCTGCGTGTCCAACGCTTACTTGCCAGAGCAGTGTATAATCAAAACTACGCTTCAGGAATTAAAACATTTAAAAATAAAAACTCCGCTGATTTTAATCGTCGGACGGACTGCGGGAAGCCATGTCAGGATTTAAGAGATTTAGAGCATACCGCCTTGACCAAACTGTCCGCGATAAATACGCGGAAGTTCATTTGTCGGCCAAAGATTTTGTACAGCCTTATTTTGTGGTAAATGGCGCGGGAATAAAACGCGCGTTAAAATCTCTGGCCGGAGTCTGGCATTTTTCTATAGACGAATTATTAAAAGAATTGGCGCGTCTGACCGCGGTTGGCGTGGACAAGATACTGTTGTTTGGCGTGCTGGAAAAAGAGCATAAGGACGCGCGCGGCAGTCAGGCCTATGCTCAAGGAAACTTGCTCGCGCGCGCGATCGCAGCAATTAAAAACACCTATCCGGCGCTGACAGTCATAACCGATATTTGCCTCTGCGCGTACACGGATCACGGCCATTGCGGGCTGCTGGACGGCCAGAGCGTGCTCAATGACGAGACCCTGCCTTTGCTGGCGGCTATGGCTGTATCGCACGCGCGCGCCGGCGCGGATATTGTCGCTCCGTCAGCCATGCTGGACGGGCAAGTCGGCGCGCTCCGCGCGGCATTGGATAAGGCCGGCTGCGCCAAAACGAAAATTATGGGTTATTCGGTCAAATATGCTTCCAGCCTCTACAGTCCTTTTCGTGAAGCGGCGCAGTCCGCTCCCGCTTTTGGCGACCGGCGCAATTACCAAATGGATTACCGCAACATCAGTCAGGTCTTGCCGGAAGTGGCGGCGGATATAGAAGAAGGCGCGAATATAGTCATGGTCAAACCGGCGCACACTTATCTTGATATTATTCAGCGGGTCAGAACGCAATTTCCGCAAATACCGCTGGCGGCCTATCACACTTCCGGCGAATATATGCTACTCAAGGCCGCCGCGCAGGCTGGATATTGTGACGAAATCCAGACCGCCAGAGAGATACTGACAGCGGTCAAAAGAGCCGGCGCCGATTGGCTGATCACTTACTATGCTCAAACTTTTGCGGAGCATTTGTTATGAGCCGGTCAGCCAGAGCTTTTGCGGCGGCTAAACGCTATCTGGCCGGCGGCGTAAACAGCCCTGTGCGTTCTTTTCGATCCATCGGTGGAACTCCGCCTTTTATCCAGCGCGGCGCGGGCGCTTATTTGTCCGACATTGACGGCCGTAAATATTTAGATTTTTGTTTGTCCTGGGGCGTACATATTTTGGGACATAATCCTCCGGCAGTGATCCGGGCGGTGCGGCGGACTTTGGCGGACGGCCTGTCTTTCGGCGCGCCGACAGAGCTGGAGACTCAATTGGCCAGACTGCTTATTTCGGCTATTCCCTCTCTGGAAAAAGTCCGCTTTGTCAGCTCCGGCACCGAAGCGACAATGAGCGCGCTCAAACTGGCGCGTTATTATACCGGCCGCCGCAAGATCGTCATGCTGGAAGGCGGGTATCACGGCCACGCCGAGCATCCGGAAATTTTGCGCGCGCCGTTCAATGACCGCTCGGCTATGGAGAAAATTTTTGCGCGGCACAAAAATAAGATCGCCGCGCTGATCGTTGAGCCCGCGCCGGCCAATATGGGTGTGATCTTGCCGGAAGCTGGTTATCTGGCTTTTTTAAGAGAGTTGACCGCCGCGCAAAAAACCGTGTTGATCTTTGACGAAGTGATCACCGGTTTTCGCCTGAGCTGGGGCGGCGCGCAAAATTATTTTGGCGTGACGCCCGATCTGACCTGTCTGGGCAAGATCATCGGCGGCGGTCTGCCGGCGGCGGCCTATGGCGGCAAAGCAGAATTAATGTCTCTGGTCGCGCCAGCTGGCCCTGTCTATCAGGCCGGCACGCTTTCCGGCAATCCGCTGGCTATGGCCGCCGGTCTGGCCACACTACGGGAGCTGCAAAAGCCGCGAACACACCAAACTCTGCGGAAAAACGCGGAATATTTTTTTACGGAATTATCCCGGCGTCTGCCGCCAAATGTACAGCTGAATTGTTTCGGCACGATGTTCACACTTTTTTTCACCACGGCCAAAGTACGGGATTACCGCTCGGCGCAAACCAGCGATGTCAAGAAATTTGCGCGGTTTTATCATAAATTACGGCGCGCGGGAGTTTATTTTTCACCGGCACAATTTGAAGCGGATTTTATTTCCGCGCGGCACACGCCGGCGGAATTAGAGCGGACTCTGAAAATTATTCTTGCCGCTTTGGCGGTATGAAAAAATTTTTCCTAAAGCCAGAGGCTGCCTTACGGCAGCCCCTGGGATTTCACTCTTAAGTTACGCTTGTTTTAGAAAGCGTGCGAGTAGGACAGCGAAGTATTGGTGATGTCAAACACATTGCCGACATTTTTGTCCTCGCTGACCAGTCTGGTGACATAGCTGCCCAGCAATACCGTGCCGCCGTTCAGGAAAGACGGGCTGTACTGTACATTGGCGCCGAGCTGTGTCACATCGTAGCCTTTTTCTTCAGCGCCGGTCAGACCGCTGGTCAGGCTGTTCCTGTAATTGCGCAGGAAATTACCGTAACCCTGCAGCTCCCATTCGTTAGTGACTTTGTAGCTGGCGGCAAAGCCGTAAGAATTTACCGGCTGAATGGAGACTGTCTCGGTATAATCATCTCCATTTTCGACTTCTGTATTTTTTTCATAGGTCAAGCCCCAGAAAGTCTTGAACACGCCGGCCAGTTCCAGCGCGTCATTTACTTTATATATGTAGGCCAGACCGGTTTCATTGGCCAGGACTTCATTATAGTCGGTTACTTTGCCGTTGCTGTTGTTGGTGTCGGCGGTGTGGACGTTTCTATCCTGACTGAATTTCTG
>JAIRWS010000125.1 GCA_031268855.1 Candidatus Margulisiibacteriota bacterium
CGGGATACATAATCAAGCACTTTTTTACTATATTCTTGCCCTCCGCTGTTTTCCAAATAGTCCGCATATTTTTTCCAGATATATTCCGCCAATAATTTATTATCCTGGGTTATTAAATCCGAGACCAGCAAACAGCCTCCATCTGTCAAAAGATTATAAAGTTTTTTGAAAGTCCTCTCCCAGTCCGCGTCATCTCGTAAATGATGCAGAACCGCGCCGGCCAAAATAATGTCAAAATAATTTTCATTTAATTCTACCGTCCGGATATCGCCCTGTATTAGCTTGATTTTTTTTGTTTGTTTTGAGACTCTTTCAAAGGCTTTATTCAACATCGGCCGGCTCAAATCCACCAGGGTACAATTTAAATTTGCGATTTTGGCAAGCATCATTAATGTATAATTACCGGCCCCGCAGCCAATATCCAACAAATTCACGGCGCCCGGAACCATAATTTTTGCCGCATCTGTAATGATTTCTAATGAAATTTTTGCGTCGATCGTTGATGTTTGCCCCGTGTCTATATTTGCAAATCTGGCAACATCTTTATCAAAACGCTCTCTAATTTCTTCTACCGTTGATTTATCCACTTATTTTTCCCTACGCCAGCAAAAATTCAATATATTTTGTGTTTTTAACTTCTGTGTATTGTTTTTTTATTCTTTAAAGCAAGAAAAACCACTAAATAACTTCGTTCGTCAACAAAAGCGCGTAAATCCTCTCCAGATCGTCGCGCGAGAAGTACTTTATAGTAATGCCGCCTTCGTGTTCATTTCCATTTAACTCAATTTTTGTGGCGAATTTCGCGGCCAACCTTTGTTCTATATTGATTAATTCAGCTGATTTTTCTATTGCGTCCCTGTTAAGTTGTTTAGCATTGGTTTTTTTTGCTGTTAAGCTCTCTGTATCACGCACGTTAAGGTTGTTCTGTAATACTTTTCGCCATACTTTGAGCTGTTCAATAACATTTCCCGCGGCCAAAATAGCCCGCGCGTGTCCGGCGGTAATTTCGTTTTTCCGCAATGAATCCTTGACTTCCAGCGGCAGATCGTTCAAACGCAGCGCGTTCGCCACGGATGAACGGGCTTTGCCGACTTTTTCGGCCACCTGCTCCTGCGTCAGGTTAAATTCTTTCATTAATAACGCGTAAGATTCCGCTTCTTCCAGCGCGTTCAGTCCCTCGCGCTGTATATTTTCGATGATCGACTGCTCAAGCGACACTTCGTCGCTAATCCCCTTGACCACCACCGGCACTTTGTCCAGACCGGCCTGCTGTGAAGCGCGCCAGCGCCGCTCGCCAGCCACCAGCTCGTATCTGTTCTCTTTTTTGCGCACGATAAGCGGCTCGATGACGCCGTGTATTTTGATCGACGCGGCCAATTCGCCGAGGGTGTCCGGCGCAAAATTTTTGCGCGGCTGGCGCGGATTGGGCACGATTTCCGTCACCGAGATATACAAAATACTGCGGCCAAAAAGCGGCTGGATTTTGCCGTCGGTTTTGCTTAAGGAAGCGGCGACATTGTCCGCTTCTTTCTGCGCGGACCCGCCCGTGGATTGCAGCAGCGCGCCCAGACCTTTGCCCAAGCCTCTATTAATAGCCATGCGCGATCAACTCCTTTGCGAGAGCGCTGTATGCTTCCGCGCCTTTGGATTTGTCGGCGTACACCGAGATCGGCTGGCCGTAGCTCGGCGCCTCGCTGATCCGCACATTGCGCGGTATCACGGTCTGGAAAACTTTTTCGCCCAGATGCTGGCGCGCTTCCGCGACAACCTGCCGGCTGAGCGCGGTGCGCGGATCATACATGGTCAGCACAATACCCTCGATGTCCAGCTCGGGGTTTATTTTGTCCCGGATCAGCGTCAGCGTGGTCATCAAGCGCGTCAGGCCTTCCAGCGCGAAAAATTCACATTGCAGCGGCACCAGAATACGCGTCGCGGCGACCAGCGCGTTGAGTGTGAGCAGCCCTAGCGACGGCGGACAATCGATCAAAATAAAATCGTAACCGTCCTGCACCGCGGCCAGCGCGTTTTTCAAATGTTTTTCGCGGCCGTCCTCGTTCATTAATTCGGCTTCGACGCCGGCCAGATCTGGCGTGCAGGGCAGGATGTGCAGATTTTTCACCGAGGTCGGATACAAAACTTCCAGCGCGTCTTTGCGGCCAATGTAAAGATCGTACAACGAAAATTCGATTTTGTTTTCGTCAATGCCGACGCCGCTCGTGGAATTCGCCTGCGGATCGGTGTCGATCAGCAAAACCATTTTGCCGGTTTCCGCCAGCGCCGTGCCCAGATTGATGGCCGTGGTCGTTTTGCCAACACCGCCTTTTTGATTGACTATCGCAAAAATCGTTCCCATGCGCGGATACTATACTACAGGCTCTTTCTTTTTGCAAAACAATTGCTTTGTTTATGCTAAAAATATTCGCCGCAATTGGATACAAGAAAGCAAGAGTTGGGCTAAAAACAAGTTTGGCAGAGGCTTCCGGCTGTACTGTTGACAAGAATTCAGTTTGTTTAAGCAAAAAACCGGCGTTCTGTACCGCCTTGCGCATGTTTCACGTGAAACATTTGCTCGCATAACGCGCCCCTTGCTTATTGCCGGTCATTTTTGTTAGAATTGTTTAGACAGCATTGGGGGATGTTCATGCACAGAAAACTATCTGCTTACACCGAGGCGGGCAAACTGATCGATAAATTATTAGGCGAACCTCAAACCGCCGGCGTTATAGATACCATTGACGCGCTGTACGTTTACCGCAAGCGGCTTTTGCACGAGGCATTTCCTGGCGGGGCTGGGACACGGAGACCCGCGCGGCAAATATTTCTCCGGAGCTAATTTACGCTCATTTCGACTCCGCTCAATGAGCGGCATGGCTACTGAGCCTGTCAGGCCACTGAGCCTGCCGAAGCGACCGGACATCGCTCATTTCGACTCCGCTCAATGAGCGGCCCCTTGCTCCCTTCGCCAGCGTATCCGCAGGATACGAGCTCAGGGAGCGGCGGGACTTCCGCGCGCGGCGCTTTTAGTATATACTCCCCGCATGCCAAATGAAAACATCTCCCTGCGTCATGGCACGGAGGCGGACGCGGAATTACTGCTGGAGTTCATTCACGCTCTGGCGGAATACGAGCATCTGACCGTAACGTCCGACGCCGAAACTCTGCGGCAGGATGTTTTCCTCAACAAACGCGCCGAAGTGATCTTTGCGGATATCGCGGGACAGCCGGCGGGACTGGTCTTGTTTTTCTTTACTTATTCAACATTTTCCGGCCGCAAAGTTATTTATGTGGAGGACATTTTCGTCAAAGAAGTTTTTCGCGGACAGGGCGTCGGCCGGGAATTGCTGCGCTGCGTTGCGCGGCTGGCCGTGGAACAAAACTGTGACCGGCTGGACTGGGCGGCGCTGTCGTGGAACAAACCCGCGCAGGATTTTTATAAAAAACTGGGCGCCGTGCCTTTGCAGGGCTGGGACAGGTATTTGCTGTACGGCGAGGCCATGCGGAAACTGGCAAGTGAAGCGTCTGGGTTGTTATGATACGCTCTCTGGCGGCTGAGCCTTGGACGCTTCGACGGTTCGACAGGCTCACTGTCCCAGGCTCAGCGTCCGAACTATTGTGATGCGCTCCCCTAGACAAGCTCAGAGAGTAGCGGAGAGAGAGACACTGCGCAAGATTGGAAGTTGTGTTTACACGAGATGGATTGTTTCACGTGAAACACCGGATCGTATAAAAGTTGTATAAAATTTATACATGTGGACACTGAGCGTAAGTCCGTCAGGGACTGCAGTCCCTTCGGGCTTGTAGTCCCTTCGGGCTTGCGGTCAGCGACCAAATTTCATTAAGCCTCACTTTAACCGCTGTTAAGCAATATTGAGCGGCCTTAATATTCGCTCTAAAATTTCTACCTATTCGCTCAATACGGCGGACGCGCCCGTTTTACACACGCCGCTAGCTGACCATCCGGTATTTCTTGCGGACTTTTTGCACCGCGGAAACAACATCCTCGGTATATTTGCTCAATAGGTTTTGCGAACGGTCAGGATGCGTTTTTTCCGGCTTGAACAATTCATAAACCTCGATACGGAAAACTTCCGCCAGCTTCAACATGGTCGCCGGAGACACCCATTTTTTACCAGTCTCCACATCACTGAGAAAATTTACGGAGAGACTTACCCGCTCCGCCAATTCCGCCTGTGACCAGCCGGAGCGAGTCCGGTAGGACTTAATATTTGCGCCTAAAAGTTGATACAACCTTCCTTCGTTAATAATCATTGGCTTACTCCTATTGATTGAAATGATATTATTCTGTTGGCTTGACAAACAAACAACCAGCTGTTAGAATAAATCTAGTTTACGCAATTAGCGTTATAGAATAACAAGAGGGGGTTTCTTATGACTATAGCAGCAGGCCAAAAAATGTACGCGGACGACATTCTCAATCTGACTTTTTTTCCGATAGGAACCATTTTGCAGTTTAGCGGCAGCCAGTACAGCAGATTGACCAGCGCCAGAACGGCAGACAATAAAGTAATTTGGACATTATGCGATGGCACAAGCGTCAACGAAATAGCCGTGCCAAATCTGGTGGATAAATTCCTGCGCGGCAGTTTGGCGTCCGGCGCGGCTGGCGGCGCGGATAGCCAGAGTATAGCCCTGACTACAAATAATTTGCCAGCGCACAGCCACGAGGTGACAGGCCTGTCTTTAGGCTCCGACGGGGCGCACACGCATACACTCAGCGGCGGCACGTCAGAAGGCGGTTCGCATACGCATACCCTCTCTGACGGCTCAGCGGCTTCGGCTGGCACACACTCGCACAACTATACAAGCCCCCTGATTGGCTCTCTCGCCGGTTTAGATCATGACTCTAATGGATCGACTGTAGAATACGCCACATACAATGGTGGAACAACTTCTTTCGATGGAAGCCATACGCATACTGTCTCGGGCACTATATCCACCGTCGGCACACACACGCATGATTTTTCCTCGACTTCAAGCGCGACATCAGCCGGCGCGCATTCGCACACGATTAGCGGCTCGATAGGCAGCGCCGGATCCGGCACAGCGTTCAGCGTCGAAACCGTGCCCGGTTATTACAGCGTGGTTTACATAATGAAAGTGGCGTAGGGGTTATAACGGGAAAAACGTATCCCCGGCGTCCGCCGCGCGGTATGGCCCGGCCGAAACTGGTATAATATTTCCAAAGCAGGGAATTATATATTGCCACAACAAACAGCTTTGTTGTGACGATATAATATTGAGGAAATATTTATGAGCGACTTTAGTTTGAAATTAAACTCTTTTTCGCCGCTGGCGGAGAAAGCTTTTTTGCCAAATCTTGGCCTTAATGATCGCAACAGAAACGGCACGATAGACCGGGGCGCGGGCGAGGGCTATGAGGAGTTTGCGGCCAAATACGGAGAGGCGGACACGGGTTTTGCGATCAACGGCATAGTGCAGGGCGCGGGCAA
>JAIRWS010000126.1 GCA_031268855.1 Candidatus Margulisiibacteriota bacterium
TTGACTGGCAGGACTTCTGCGCGCGCCAAGGATCATGCGCGTGGTCGCCAGCCAATGTGTTGACGAGGAGCGACGCTTTGCCAGACGGAGACCAACCGGATCAGACTGGCGCGAATAAAACGATTCAGATCGAGCATACGAATTCCGCGCAGGTAAAAAGAGGGCGCGTCTTAAAATTATTTTGTGAGACAAAAAAAACTCTGGCGATTTTAAGGAAATGGAACACCCGCGAGATGAGGATGGGAAGTTCACGTCTAGCGGAAATGGTTTTGGTGGTATAAAATCAGACAAAGAAAAGAAATCGGAAATACGTCAAGCATGGATGCTAAAAAGCAAAAGCAAGAAATTATTAGCCGTTTGGATAAAGATTTTGTAGAAGCCGCAGACAGAATGTTTGAGGATGCAAAAAACAACAAAGGATTAGACAAATTAGACGAGAAATCATATCGAAAAGTGGACAAAGAGGAGGCGGCAAAAATCAAAGAAAAAACCGGGCTAGATGTTGAGGGTTTTGAACACCAAATAACAAATACAGATTTTCGGCATATATATCTTGACCACGGCGACCCTAAAAAGGAAATTCCTATGGGGCAAATTGCGATTACAAACGATGATCTAAAGTTAATTCCAGAAATAACCAAAAATTATGATGATGTAGAGTTAAGCAAAAACACATCAAAATCAGATGAACGAAAAATATTGATTTACAAGAAAAAAATAGACCACGAGTATTACTATCTTGAAACTGTGGGTGGTAAAAAGAATCGGGTATTAAGGCCAAAAACTCTGTATATAAAAAATGGACGGAGAAAAGCAGTCGATGTACATTAGCCTTAGCCAACCCTCAACCTTTACGTCCAAGACGCTCTTTCCTCCGTCGTTAATAATATTCTACCCCCTAAGGAGTAAATGTCAATATATATTGGGTTGCGCTACTTAACGAGATGGCTAATGTGTTGACAAAGCACGTCAGTTGACTTTCATCACATAGATGACCGCAAAATATTTTGGCACAATGGGAACGGCCGTCTGCGGACTGCCGCCGCCGCCAGTGACAGTAATGTTTGTTATCGATGTATCAACACCAGCAAGGTTAGAGCTATATTTATATACGCCGTTAGAGGCATTATTTGTATCATTTCCGGAATTAGCTGAAGTAGTACCACTATAGTATCTTAGTTTATGGCTATGTCCAGGATCATTAACCGTATGTGCATGCCCCGGCAAGTTGCTGGCCGTTAGTGTCACGCTGTCGCCGCCAATCGCATCCGTCCCGCCATCAGGCATGCCGCGCAGGAATAAGTTAGTCAGATTCGGTGTGCCATTATTGCCGTCGCATATTTTCCATTTGGCTCTGAATGCGGCGTCGGAGGTGTTGTAATAAGTCTTATTATGCATAACTATTATCGTGCCAGTGGGTAGTTCTATTCCGCTCAAAGCAGTGGCCAGCGCTTTTTCTGTGGGTATCTTGTCCTCGCTGGCGTTCGCCGCGCTCTCTACGGTCGTGGTTCTGGTCAATGCGCCAAATGTCCCAGCCGTCCCGGAATAAGCCACGATATTTTTGGCTATGCCGGCGGCGATCTTATCCTGCTTGCCATTCCTCAGCGCGTCGAGATTTTTCCCGGCCAGTTTAGCTGACGGGTAATAACTGTCACTGGAATTAGCGGTCAAAGTATCCACCGTGTTATCCGTTGAAGAGACCTGCTTATTCGCCACATTTTCTCTGGTGTGCAAAGCCGCCCGCATACCCTCAGCCGAAAGCTTTTGGCCCTCATCGATATTATAACTCACCGCTTTGAAATCCGTATCCGTCGTGTCGGTATAATTGCCTGCGTTTGTCATAAAGATACCCCCTTGAAATCGCTTATTACCACTTGATGTAATAATTTACCACATGATGTATTAAAAGTCAACCCGTAAAAAACTAATCTGAAAAACACTTGAAATGAGGCGGTTTATTATTAAAAAAATGCGAAAAAAGGCCAGAAAATCCCAGCCAGACCGGGATTGGGCTAAACTGTATTCCACTGTGGTCTGCCCCGAATTCGCGCAATTAGGCGGCAAACTGGAAAACATCCGCGCGGCCAAAAATTTAACCAAAGAAGATTTTGCCAATGAATTAAACATCGGCATTTTTCATTATTACAGGATCTCGCGGGGCACCGCTAAACTCTCGCTTTTGACTGTTTTAAAAATCGCAAAAATTCTAGGACTCCGGGTAAACGAACTTCTGGAATTTTAAAAGTTTTATCATTTAGCCTCTAACCAATTTTTACCAATAGCTGTATTTACCGCGAGAGGCACTTTAAGCTCATACACCGAGATCATTATTTCATGGACTAAAACCTCGACTTCCGCCGCTTCGGACTCCGGCAGGTCAAAGACCAATTCATCATGCACCTGCAGAATCATTTTGGCCTTAAACTTTTTTTCTTTCAGCGCGCGCGCGGTACGCAGCATGGCGATCTTGATCAAATCCGCCGAAGTGCCCTGTATCGGCATATTGATCGCGGCGCGCTCGGCCATGGCGACCACCTGTTTATTTCCGGTTCTCAATTCAGGAAAATGCCGGCGGCGGCCCAGCAGAGTTGTAACAAAGCCCTGCTTGTGCGCCAGCGCGATGGTGTCGTCAATATATTTTTTAATACCCGGGTACATGGCAAAATAATTGTCGATGAATTGCTGCGCCTCGTTCTGCGGAATACCGACATTGCGCGCCAGCCGCCGCGCCGACATGCCGTAAGCAATGCCAAAATTCACCGCTTTGGCCCGCGAGCGCTGCTCCTGGGTCACTTTGTCCAGCGGCACGCCGAAAACTCTAGCCGCCGTGGACTGGTGAATATCCAGCCCCCGCGCAAAAGCCTCCTGCAAATTTTTTTCATCAGCGTAATGCGCCAAAATACGCAGCTCGATCTGCGAATAATCCGCGGAGAGCAAAACATGGCCTGTCTTTTCGGGAATAAAAGCCTGCCGAATTTTTTTTCCGGCCGCGGTGCGGATGGGAATATTTTGTAAATTGGGCTCCGAACTGGACAAGCGGCCGGTCGCTGTGACGGTTTGATTAAAACTCGTGTGCAGCTTGCCGTCCTGCTGGTCAACCAGCAGCGGCAGGGCGTCCACATAAGTGGATTTCAATTTGGCCAACTGGCGGTATTCCAGCAGTTGCCGCGCAATAACAAAATCATAGGCCAGCTCCTCCAGCACCACCGCGTCCGTGGAGTAGCCGGTTTTTGTTTTTTTAATAACCGGCATTTTGAGTTTTTCAAAAAAGACCTCGCCAAGCTGTTTCGGCGAATTGAGATTAAATTCCTGTCCGGCGGCCGCAAAAATCTTTTTCGCCAAATCTTTAATCAACGCAGATAGCTCTCTGGACATTTTCGCCAAAAAAGTCGTGTCGATCTTCACGCCCTGCTCTTGCATCCCGGCCAGCACGCCGGCCAGCGGCAGCTCGATCTCCTCATACAATTCAGATAAATCCTGCTCTTTGAGCAACCGCGTGTATTCCGGCAGTTCATCAATATCGTTTTGATTAATGTCCTCCGGCAGTATCGCGCGCTCGGGGTGCAAAAGATATTTCATCAAACGCGCGGCCAGAGCTTTTTGCGGATCCAGCTGCGGCGCGGTTATCTCGCTGAACAAATCGGTCTGCTCCGGTAGAGACGCTGCATGCAACGTTTCTACCGGAGCGGCATCGTATTTTTTCACCAATGACGCCAGCTGCAGCTCCTTCAGCAGCGGCGCGGCTTTGGCCACAGCGACATTGGCGATCTTGCCCGATTCTAAATCAAATTTTCCCGGCACTTTGGTATCGATCGTCGCCAATTGATAACTCAAATCCAAACTTGCCAAATTGGCAGCAATTTTAGTTTTGACCGCTTGTTTTTTTAGGCTCTCTATATTTTTTTTAAGATTTTCGACAGCGCCGTATTCCTGCAAAAGCGCGACGGCGGTTTTTTCGCCGATACCCGGCACGCCCGGAATATTGTCCGAGGGATCGCCCATCAAGGCTTTGAGGTCAATGATCTGCGCCGGCCGCAAGCCGCCGTAACGCTCGCCAATAGCCGCCGTGTCTATTTCCTTCAGCGTGGATGTGCCTTTTTGCGGCATCAGCAAATGGATCTGTTCATTGACCAGCTGCATACAGTCTTTGTCACCGGTCAAGATCCGCACGTCATAGCCAGCGCGCGCCGCTTGTGCGGCCACCGTGCCCAGAATATCGTCAGCCTCAAAGCCAGCCAGCTCAAAGATCGGAATATTGGCCTGCCGGATAATTTTCTTGAGCAGCGGCACCTGCGAACGAAACTCATCCGGCGCGGGCGGGCGCTGGGCCTTGTATTCTTTGTACAGTTTATGCCGAAAAGTCGGCTGCGGCAGATCAAAAGCCACCGCGATGGCATCAGGTTTTTTCTCCTCCAGCAAACTAAAAAGCGTTTTGCAAAAACCGTAAATCGCGTTGGTGGTCTGGCCGCTGGTCGTCATCATTGAAACCGGCAGCGCAAAAAAAGAACGATAAGCCAGCGCGTGGCCGTCGATTAAATATAATTCCATCCGCGTCATGCAGTCATTCTAACACAACGCCGTCCGGCGTTTCGGCAAAATAAAAACCGCGGCGCAAAATCCGGGCATATTTTCGCAAATGCTGGGTATTTATTCTAAAGTATGCAAAAAAAATTATTTTCTGGCTTAAAAGAAAAAATCCGGCAAATCCCTTTCTGGTATCCGGGTGTGGCAATTTCTTTGCGTTA
>JAIRWS010000127.1 GCA_031268855.1 Candidatus Margulisiibacteriota bacterium
CAAGCTGTTTTTTATGTAATTATATCGACAGGGATACAGGTTATCATGTATCGATATTTTGTGTTTAATGTGTTTAAATACGGCCATGTCCGAAGCGAAAAAATTCAAAGACACGCTGAATCTACCCAAAACTGACTTTCCGATCCGCGCTGGACTGGCCGCGCGCGAGCCGGAAATCTGGCGGGAAATGACCGCGCAAAATTTATACGCTAAATTATTAAAAAAAAACACGCAAAAAAAATATGTGCTGCATGACGGGCCGCCCTACCCCAACGGCGATATTCATCTGGGACACGCGCTGAATAAAACGCTCAAAGACATTGTGAACCGCTATATGGCTATGACCGGCCGCGCCGCGCCGTATATTCCGGGCTGGGACTGCCACGGCCTGCCGATCGAAACCCAGCTGCTCAAGGATCTGCGCCAGGCGAAAAAGCCGATCCCGGAAAAGGCGGAGTTCCGCAAAGGCTGTCAGGAGTATGCGCTGGGCTATGTGGAAAAACAGCGCGAACAATTCCAGCGGCTGGGCGTGCTGGCCGACTGGGAAAATCCTTATCTGACCTTGCAGCCGGAATACGAGGCCGAGGTTCTCCGTGTTTTTAAAGAGCTGGCCGTCAACGGCTATATTTACAAAGGCAATAAACCGATACACTGGTGTCCAGAATGTCAGACCGCGCTGGCCGAAGCGGAGATCGAGTATGCCGAGCATAGATCGCCGTCTATTTATCTGAAGTTTCCGCTACTCAAAGTCTCCGCTGAGAAATTAAAAGACGCCAGCTTGATCGTCTGGACGACCACGCCCTGGACGCTGCCGGCCAATGTCGCCGTGGCGGTCAATCCGGAAATGAATTATGTGATCTGCGAGGCGGCGGCTTCGGTCACTCCGGTCACTGAGCGGCCTGCGCTGAGCGGAGTCGAAGCGAGTCGAAGTGACCGATATGTGGTGGGTGAGCCGCTGGCCGCCAGAGTTTTTCAAGAGCTGGGCCTGGAGTATCAGATCATCGCTACGCTGACCGGTCAGGAATTAGCTGGCTCGGTCAGCAAACATCCCTACCTCGACCGCGAAGCGCCGCTGGTCTGCGCGGATTATGTTACGGCTGACGACGGCACTGGCTGCGTGCATATCGCGCCCGGGCACGGTCAGGAAGATCACGCCATCGGCTTAAAATACGGCCTGCCGGTCTTGATGCCAGTCGACGAAAAAGGTATTTTGACCAAAGAGGCCGGGCAATTCGCGGGGCTGAAAGTAACCGAAGCCAATGCCAAAATCATTGAACATCTGCGCGAACTCGGCGCTCTACTCAAGGTCAAGAATATCACGCACTCTTATCCGCACTGCTGGCGCTGCAAAAATCCCGTTATCTTCCGCGCCACGCCGCAGTGGTTCGTGGCCATGGATCGAGACGGAAAACACGGCGCGATCCGCGCTCAGGCTCTCGCCGCGGTCAAAAACAAAGTGCAGTGGCTGCCAGACTGGGGACAAAACCGCATTTACACCATGATTGAAAACCGGCCGGATTGGTGCATTTCCCGCCAGCGTTTATGGGGCATACCAATTCCGATCTTTTACTGCGCGGATTGCGGCACGCCGCAGTTGGCGCCGGAATTTTTTGACGCGGTGATCCAGCAGGTGCAAAAAGAGGGATCGAATATTTGGTTCAACAAAAGCGCGGCGGAAATTTTGCCGGCCGGACTGCGCTGCCAGTGCGGCGGCCAGAAGTTTCGCCAGGAAACGGATATTCTCGATGTTTGGTTTGAGTCCGGCGCTTCCCAGGCGGCGGTGCTGCGCCAGCGGCCGGAGCTGAGCTGGCCGGCCGATCTGTATCTGGAAGGCTCTGACCAGCACCGCGGCTGGTTTCATTCTTCGCTGCTGCTGGCGATCGGCTGTACCGGCGAGCCGCCGTACAGAACTGTGTTGACCCACGGTTTCACTGTCGATGACAAAGGCCGCAAACTTTCCAAATCGCTGGGCAACACCATCGACATTCAAAAAACGCTCAATACTTTTGGCGCGGATGTCGTGCGGTTTTGGACAGCGTCGGTGGATTTCAAAAACGATCTGGCTGTCTCGGATTCGATCTTGAAACAGGTGCAGGAATATTACAGCAAGATCCGCAACACCTGGCGGTTTATGCTGTCCAATCTATATGATTATCGGGCGGCGGAAAAAAGCGAACTGCGGCCAGTCGACCGCTGGATACTCTCGCGCCTGCAGGGTCTGGTCAGCGAGATCAACAACGCCTATCAAAATTTTGATTTTCACCGGATCTGCCACCGCGCGCACGAATTTTGCGCCGGTGATCTGTCGGCTGTGTATCTCGATCTGCAAAAAGACGATCTTTACTGCAGCGCGCCGGAGGCGCCGGAACGCCGCAGCTGTCAGGAAGCGCTGAAAATAATTTTGGTCACGCTGGTCAAATTATTAACGCCGATCCTGGCCTACACCTGCGAGGACATTTACAAATACATTAAGCAGGTCGTGCCGGAGGAAAAAGCGGAGTTTGCCGCCCTGACCGATCTGCCGCAGGCCCAGCCGGAATTCATCGACAAAGCGCTGGAAGAAAAATACGCGCGCATCTTAAAGATCAAAGACGAAGTCTACAAAGCCATCGAGATCCAGCGCGCGGAAAAAGTCATCGCCTCGTCGACCGAAGCGGCGGTGAGCCTGCGCGCGCCGGCTGAGCTGCTGCAAGATATCTCGGCGGCGGAATTGGAAAAATTTTTGATAGTTTCCCGGGTGACCATTCAGACCGGCGAGCTAAAAGCGGAAGTCCAGCAGGCCGCCGGTGAAAAATGCGCGCGCTGCTGGCGGTTTTTTGAAAATCTCAACGCCGAAAAGATCTGTCCGCGCTGCGCCGCGGCGGTCAACGCGGCAGGGTAATTACAAGCCGCGCAAAATATAGTAACATTATTTCATGCTGAAAAAATCGATCCTGGGCGCCGCGGTCATTTTAAGCTGCGCCTTGTTTTTGAGCGGCTGCAAGGTCTTGACCGCTATCCGCGGGGCGTTGCGTTTCGGCGATGTGACGGAATTTAATTACGGCGTATCCGCGCTACAGTACCTGCCGGATATAGACCAGCGCGCCAAAGCCTGGCGGCGCGACGCTTATCTTTTTGCGATCTCCGAAGCCGAGGTTGACGCTGGCGGCAACAGCAACAAATGGGCCTATCTTTTTTATTCGCCGGGCTCCGGCAAATCGATCGTCTACACTTACGACTCCGGCTACATCGCGCAAAGAGAAACCGTGCTCTCGCCGCTCAATCCGGTCAGCAATCTAAAGATCGACACGCCGACCGCGCTGTATAAAGCCACGGAAGCCGCCAGCGCTTTCATCGCCGAATCCGGCGTGACAGCCAGAGTGATCTCGCTGATCGGCCCGCCTCACGAGACGCGGCAAAAAACGTCAAAATGGCAAGTGGTTTTTCACGGCGGCAATAAAAAACACGCCGTGGTGCTTGATGCGGAAACCGGACAGGCGCTCAGCAAATAGCGCGCGGCAATTTGTCTTTCCTAAAAATTTCGCCCACTAAATGAAATGAACCAGCCGCGGCAGCGGTAACCCGCCGGCGCAAGGCCTCGCGCGCGGCCAGACGGCAGGCGGACTGGATGCTGGGTCTGCTCACCGCCGGAATACCGCAGGCGCGCGCGGCCGCGGCTATTTCGGCAGCCGTAAAAGCTTCTTCCCGCCGCGCAGATGGTAAAGTAACCGCAATCAACAAAGCGATCTGCGTCCGCAAGACCGCCAAAATTTTTTCTAGATTTTTACGGCGCATCAAACCCAGAACTAAAATTTTGGGCCGGACAGCCCGCAGTAAATTGGCAAAGGCCTGCGGATTGTGCGCCACATCGAGATAAAACGGCGGAGTATCCCGCCATTTTTGCAGGCGGCCGGGGAAGATAGTTTTTTGCAGGCCCCGCTCGACCAGCTCCGGCGGCAATTTTAAAAACCGCAAAGCCGCCCGAACAAGTTGTTTATTATCCGCGCCAGAAATTATTTTTAATTTATTTCCATACTGGGCGGCCCGCTTTTTTATTACCGCCAGGACTTCCGGTTTTTGCCGGACGGTCGCCAGCGGCGCTCCTCTTTTAATAATGCCGGCTTTTTCCGCGGCGATTTTTGGCAAACCCGCCCCCAGCACGGCCTCGTGATCGTAATCAACCGGCGTAATGATCGTCAAAATCGGCCGGCAGACATTGGTCGCGTCATATTTGCCGCCCAGACCGGTTTCCAGAACCGCCAGCTCAATTTTTTGTTCTTGAAAAAAAACAAAAGCCATGGCCGTCAAAATTTCAAATTCCGTAATGCCTTTAACCCGCCGCGCCGTTTTGTCGACCCAAAAAAATATTCTGGCAAAATCACGGCGTGAAATTTCTTCTCCGTCGATCAAAAAACGCTCGGTATATTCGACCAGATGCGGCGACAAATACGTCCCCACTTTGTAACCGCATTCGCGCAGAGCATTGGTGGTCAGCAAAGCAGCTGAGCCTTTGCCATTTGTACCGGCGATATGCACGGCCTTGAGCCGGCGCTGCGGACTGCCCAGCAAAGCCAATAATTCCGTGATCCGCTCCAGTCCGGGTTTGACGCCGGCCAAACGCACATAATGTTCTAATTTACGGACTGCCCAAAAATATTTAAGCATCGAAAAGTTTAGCCAGAGTCTCCACGTCGAGACCGCAGTCCTGATAAAGCTCTTCGACAGAGCCCTGTCCGACAAAATTATCCGGCACGCCGCAAATAACCTGCGGCAAAGAGATCTTCAACTCGGTCAGGGCTTCCGCCACCGCCGCGCCAAAACCGCCGCGTATTGAGTTTTCTTCCACCGTAAATAATTTTCTGGTTTTTTTAGTTGTTTCCCGTAGCAGCTCTTTGTCCAGGGGCGCGGCAAAACGCGCGTTGACCACGCAAATATTCCGGCCGGTTTGTTTAGCGGCTTTGACGGACGGCGCGACCATGGAACCGATTGCCCAAACCGTTATTTCAGCGTCTGGCTGGCCGTAAACAATTTCGCCTTTGCCCAGTTCCACGTTCCGCGCGTCCCGCTCCGCGTCCCAGAACAACGCCTCGCCGCGCGGATAACGCAGCGCAAACAATTTGGAGCCAGACAAGCCAAATTTGATCAAATCTTTTAATTCATTGGCGTCTTTAGGCGCGGCCAAAATCAAACCCGGCACAGTCCGCAAAAACGCCAGATCAAAAACGCCGTGATGCGTTGGTCCGTCCGGCCCGACCAGACCGGCGCGGTCTACTGCCAAAAACAACGGCAGTTTCTGCAAAGCCGCGTCGTGAATGATCTGATCGTATGCGCGCTGCAAAAACGTAGAATAAACAGCCACGACTGGCTTCAATCCGTCCGCGGCTAGACCGGCGGAAAAAGTCACGGCATGTTCTTCGGCAATACCCACATCAAAAAACCGCTCGGGATATTTTTCCGCAAAAGCGCTCAAACCGGCGCCGTCCGTCATGGCCGCGGTGACCGCGCAGATCTTTTGATCCGCGGCGGCCTGTTTTAACAATTCCTCGCCAAAAACTTTCGTGTAAGAACGCTCGGTCTGGCCTAAATCTCCAGTCTCCAGGACAAAACCGGACACGCCGTGAAAACGCGACGGCTCTTTTTCCGCCGGCGCGTAACCTTTGCCTTTTTTGGTCAGCACATGCAGCAGCACCGGCCGATCAAAATCTTTGGCGTACTTCAAAGCGACGGTCAGCAGCGAAATATTGTGCCCGTCCAGCGGGCCAAAATACGTGAAGCCCAAATCCTGAAAAAAGCCGGCCTTTTGCCGTTTGGCCAGCTCGCGGATAATAATGCCGCCGGTGCGGCTGATCAGCTTATCCACAGCCAGACGCAGCGGCCGGCCGATCGCTGGCAAAAGCCCCAGCATAAATTCGGTCTGTTTTTTCAAGCCGCGGTAAATATTGGACAGCCGCAGCTTGGTGATCATTCCGGCCAGTGTACCGACCGGCTTGCCGATCGACATGCCGTTGTCATTCAAAATGATCACAAATTTCCGCAGACCCTGCGCGTTATTTAGCGCTTCAAAAATCAGGCCGCCGGAAAATGATCCGTCGCCGACCACCGCTACCACGGCAAAATTTTCTTTTTGAATATCGCGCGCTCTGGCGATGCCGACAGCCGCGGATACCGAAGTCGAAGCGTGACCGACCGTCAGCGTGTCGTAAATGGATTCCTCGCGTTTCGGAAAACCGGAAATGCCGTTGTGCCGGCGCAAAGTATCCATTTTAGCCAGCCGCCCCGTCAATATTTTATGCGCGTAGGCCTGATGGCCGACGTCCCAGATGATCTTATCCTGCGGGGTATCCAGCGCAGCGTGCAGCGCGACCGCTAATTCCACCGCGCCCAGACTGGACGCGGGATGTCCGCCGTTGACAGAAACGATCTGCAGGATTTTGCGCCGAATATCCCCGGCTAGCTGCTTTAATTCACTGAGCGAGTATTTTTTTAAATCGCCCGGGCCGGAATAACGCTCTAACATATCAAATATTATAAATCAAATGATAAGCAAACGCTAAAACAATACCGAGCAGGCCGCCGAAAAAAACTTCCAGCGGCGTATGGCCGAGCAATTCTTTCAGACGCAGCTCATTGATTTTCTTTTTGGTGAAAAAGTCCTGCATAAGCATATTCAGGATCGCCGCCTGTTTGCCGGCAGCGCGGCGCACGCCCGCGGCGTCGTACATCACGATTATGCTGAAGATCAACGCAATGGCAAAAGTTTTAGAAGCCCAGCCGTCGGAAAAGCCAATGGAAGCCGCCAGCGACAGCACCATCGCTGTATGCGAGCTGGGCATGCCGCCCGGCCGCACAAAAACTTTAAAATTAAACCGGCGGTTGCGCAAATAATAAAAAAATATTTTCAAAACCTGCGCGGTCAGCATGGCCAGCACAGCGATGCGCACATGCTCATTGAGCGTCAAACCATAAAGCATATTCAGTAATTCTGTCCAAATTTTAAGCAGCATCTAATTTTCCCTTTCCAGCAAGTACCGCGCCATAGCCAGCAGCAGATTTTCGCTGCCGAATATTTTAGCAGATACATAGGCTTTGTTGGTCTCCTCCGCTAGCAGTTCCGCGGCTTTCTCTAACCCCAGCAATGTTACATAAGTTACTTTATGGCCAGCGGCGTCTTTGCCCGGAGTCTTGCCCAGGGTTTCCGCCGTGCCAACCGCGTCCAGAATATCGTCCTTGATCTGAAAAGCCAGTCCGACAGCGGCAGCGTAATCCTGCAAAGCCTGCCGCGTCGCCGCGTCAGTTTGCGCCAGACCTAGAGGCGCGGTAATCGCGTACTTGAGCAGCGCGCCGGTTTTCCAGGCATGCATTTTCTGCAGTTCCGGCAAAGTTTTTACCGCGCCGGATAAATCCAGCGCCTGGCCGCCAGCCATACCGCAAAGGCCGGAAGCCGCGCCCAGATTTTTGATCAGTTCCAGCGCGCTTTGCGGCGGACAATCTCTGGCGATAATTTCGCAGGCCAAAGACTGCAGGGTGTCGCCGGCCAGCAGCGCCAGCGCTTCGCCAAATTTTCTGTGGCAGGACGGCCGGCCGCGCCGCAGATCATCATTGTCCATGCACGGCAGATCGTCATGCGCCAGCGAATAAGAATGTACCATTTCCAGCGCGCAGGCGGCCGGCAAAATTTCCGCCTCAGCCACCTGTAGCAGCTCGGCCACCGTCAACATCAGCGCCGGTCGTATTCTCTTACCGCCGTTGAGAACGGCGTAATGCATGGCCTCGGCTAATTGCCGCGGAGCCTCCGGCGGAAAAGTCAGATAATTATTCAAGGCCCTTTCAAGAATGGTGATTTTTTGCGCCAAATAATCGGCCAGCTCAAGCGGCAAAATCGGACTCCTCGATCTGGCCGTTCTTTTTGGTAATCGCCTTGACTTCTTTTTCCGTGACTTTCAGATAATCGTGGCATTTTTTGGTCAGCGTCAGTCCGGCTTTGTATAATTCCACCGCTTCGTCCAGCGTTTTTTCGCCGGAAGACAGCTCTCCCACGATCTTTTCCAGTTTTTTCAGATCGGCTTCAAAGGTCATGCGGGAATTATAACACCATTAATGCCTAAGCAGCTGCAAAGATTTAAGCACAGAACTTTCTTCCAGCAGCTGGCCGCCGATATACTTATGAATAATGCTGGAAATAAGTGTCTGATACGGTAAACCCTCTTCCGCGGACTTTTGTTTCACTTTGTTCAAATCATATTCAGAAATCCGAATATTGATATTCTTAGTTTTATTGGCTGAAACAATAATAGTTTCGATCTCCGCCTGCTCGCGCGGCGAAATCGGCTCAAATGATTCCGCATTGTCCTCAATAGACTGCTCAAAAGCATCAAGTTTTATTTTTTTCATTTTTTACCTCCATAAATCTTATGGCATTTCCGGCTCGGAAAAGCGGTTTTTAAAACTATATTGCGTTCCGAATCAAACACAAACGGCACAGCCTGTGTATAACCATGATAAGACAGCACAAATATTCTTTGACCTGGCCGCGCTGGATTTTTCAAAACAGCCAGATACCGGCGTTCCAGAATAATAATAGCTAATTCAGCCAAAGCAATGCCGCGTTCGGCATTTAGTTTTTTATTTTTCTCCGGATCCCAAATAATCTGCACTGATTTAGTTTACTACATTGTATACTATTTGTCAATAATAAGTCAAATAAATCATACCTTGTCCCCAAAATAAAATATTATTTCTCAACAATTTTCAGCGCCCTGGCTTCCACCCGTCCGTCCGCAAAATGAATATTGAGCAGATCGTCTTTTTTTATTTCCGGGAACACCGCCGGCCGACCGTCTTTTTCCACCAGCGCAAAACCGCGTTGCAAAATCCGCAGCGGGTTGAGATCTTCCAGCCGGTCGGCCAGATAGCGGCAATTTTCTTTAGCCTTTTCCAAAGTCCTCTTCAGCAATTCGTCCAGCCTCTGCCCGGCATAAGCCAGATCCTGGTATTGGTCGACCAATAGCCGCTCCAGACCGTTTTGCAAAAAATCCGTTATGGCGCCGATTTTCTGCCGCAGTTCCATTTTATCCGGCACGATCAATTCCGCCGCGGCTGACGGCGTGGCCGCGCGCAAGTCCGCTACAAAATCCGTGATCGAAAAATCCACTTCATGTCCGACCGCGCTGACCGTCGGCAGCTGACAGGCCGCTACCGCCCGCGCCACTTCCTCGGTGTTAAAAGCCTGTAAATCCTCCAGCGAGCCGCCGCCGCGCGCCAAAATCAGCGCGTCGTAGCCGCCCGTCTCCTGCGCCAGATTGAGATTATCAATTATGCTTGATACAGCGTTCTCGCCCTGCACCAGCGCCGGATATAAATGAATTTCTATGTTCGGATCGCGGCGTTTGGCAACCGTGATAATGTCGTGTATCGCCGCGCCTTCCGGCGCCGCCAGCACAGCGATCTTGCGCGGATACGGCGGGATCGGTTTTTTACGTTCCGGCGCAAAAAGGCCTGCTTTGTCCAGCTTTTCTTTCAATAGCTCAAACGCGCGCGCCAGATCGCCCAGGCCCGCCAGCTCCAGAAAATAAACCTGCAGGCTGTACGTGCCGCGCTTGTTGAAAACCGCCAGCTTGCCGCGCGCCTGCGCCTGATCGCCGTCCCGCGGCGCATATTTGAGCCGCGCCGCAAAATTCGCAAAAACCACGCAGGAGGCCTGCGCGTCCGCGTCTTTCAGCGTGAAATACCAATGGCCGCCGGTTGTGCTTTTTTTGAAATTGGAAATCTCGCCTTCGACGATCAGGTTGTTGAGCACAATATCCTCATCGACCAGATCTTTGAGATAATCGTTGAGAGCGGAGACGGTCAGGGCTTTTTCCAGCATAGGCGGATTATAGCATCAAGGAAACAGACCGACGCTTCCTACAACTTTTCGACCTGCGTGACAGTTTCTTTAAGTATATTCAAGACGGCCTTTCTATTTTTTGGCTTGAGGCGGGACAACGTGTTTATTACCAGATCAATATAACTATCTTTGACATCCCTGCGGCGGCGAGACGGCAAGAAAGACTCCAGCGTCACGCCCAGAGCCGAAGCGATATTGTGCAGCATTTTTATGGTCGGATTGCGCTGACCGCGCTCGACCTGGGATAAATAATTAATGCCCGCATCGATACTGTAAGCGACAGCCTCTATAGAAAGTTTTTGGCTTTTACGGATAGCGCGTATTTTTTCGCCAATATGAGTCAGCAGCACATCCGCCATAAATGCACCTCTTTTTTAATTTTCTTACGGATTAAATTTCTCTGCCATGCGCTATTGTTATTATCACTAAAGAGTGATATACTATAGGAGTAAATAAAAATTAAGTGGGACACCTTTGTGACAAGAATATTGCAAACCGAATTGAAAGCTGGCGAACAGCTGACCGCCCAGACTATTACTAATCTGATCGCTTTCCCGATCGGCCTTATCCCGCTGCTCAGTTATGTAGCCCGGCAGGTCACAGACCAAGAGCTCCAGAAACAGCAGGACAGCGGAAATATTTACGGAGCTGGCGAGCAGCGCGCCTCGACAGCCCGCGGCGGGCAGTCTAAAATCTAGTTCATGGCTATAGAAAATTACCTCGCGCCCGGCGGCAAAGAGTACACGCTGACAGCCGGACAATTGGCCGGCTTGAATAAAAATGCCAAAATTTTGGACATCGCCTGCGGCCACGGCGCGGCTTCGCTCAATCTTGTCAAGAAATTCGGCTGTCAGGCCACCGCTGTAGATATTGAAGCAAACTTCATCAAAGCCGGCCAGGCCGCCGCGGTGCGTGAAAAAATAAACAGCCGGATAAAATTTATCGTCGGCGATTTCAACAAACAAGAATTTGCCGCTAATTCTTTTGACATGATCATCGCGGAAGGCGGCGCGCTCTCCTACATCGGCCGTGACTCCGGTCTGAAACGCGCGCGCCGCCTGCTCAAAAAGAACGGCTATATTGAAATTTCCGATCTTGTCCTGCGTGGCAAAGCGCTCAGCCGCGAAGTCAAAGATATTTTTTTGAGCGGCCTCAGCGATCTTGATCTCGAAACAGAGGAAAGCTACCGCACTCTGCTCAAAGTCAACGGCTTTGAGATCGTTTTTTGTTCTTACGTCGCGCGGCAGTACTGGGAAATGTATTACGAAAACATCAGGCAAAATTTGAAAAACCGTAAAGGTTTCTTTTCCGACAAAAATGTCCGTGAATCGCTCAATAAAGAAATGCGTTTTTTTTATAAACGCCAGGACCTCGATCAGATCAGCTATTTATTCATCGTCGCTAAAAAGCGCTAAAGCGCCTCGAGAACTATAAAGCTCTTTTCAGTAATTTCGGCTCCTGCACTGCTATATCCAATAAACGCGCCATAATGCCTGTCCAGCCTTTGCCCAGGGACTCGCCGATCTGCACCGTCTTCGGGGAGACCCGCAAAGACAA
>JAIRWS010000128.1 GCA_031268855.1 Candidatus Margulisiibacteriota bacterium
AATCTAGACCGTGATCGTGAAAAGTGGAATGAAATTACAAAAAAACGCGCCGAGGCCGGGCGGCTAGGTGGGATACGGACACAAACAAATAACCAAAACCAAGCAAATCAAGCTGATAATGATATTGAGAATGAGAGTGAGATAAACACACCCGCGCTTGCGGAAATCGAAAAATACTTTTTGGACAGTAGGTATCGGGCTAGCGCTGTTAAGTTTTTTAAGCATTACCAGGCAATGGGTTGGAAAAAAAACGGTGCCCCCATAGAGGACTGGAAAGCTCTTGCTGATCTTTATTTGCCGCGCCGCGTTTTGCGTTGTGCCAGCACTGTTAAGACAGCCTTTTTATTAGTATAATTTTTGCTTAATTTATGAAATTTACCGTCATCCATAAATCCGCCCGTTCCTCCGCCCGCGCCGGTCTGCTGGAAACGGCGCACGGCATCATTGAGACGCCGGTTTTTATGCCGGTAGGCACGCTGGGCACGGTGAAAGCGCTGACGCCGGATCTGGTGGCGGAGCAGGGCGCGCGGATTGTTTTGAGCAACACCTATCATTTGTTTTTGCGGCCGGGCGCGGACTTGATCGCCCGGGCCGGCGGTCTGCATAAATTTATGCATTGGGAGAAACCGATCCTGACCGACTCCGGCGGCTTTCAGGTTTTTTCACTGGCCAAACTGTGCCGGATAACTGGGGACGGCGTGGAATTCCGCTCACCGCTCGACGGCGGCGCCAAACATAAATTTACGCCGGAGCTGGTGGTAGATATTCAGCGCCAGCTTGGCTCGGACATAATGATGCCGCTGGATGTTTGTTCGCCGCATACCGCCGCCAAAAAAAAAGTTGCTGAGGATCTGCGCCTGACGCTGGACTGGGAAAAACGCGCGCAGGATCATTTTGCCCGGACAGCCAGCGCGGCCGGGGCCTCCGGCCAGCCAGCCGAGCAGACCCTCTTCGCTATTGTGCAGGGCGGCCTGCACGAGGATTTGCGCCGGGCAGCGGCGGAATATTTGCGCGGTTTAAATTTCGCGGGTTACGCGATTGGCGGCGTCTCGGTGGGCGAGCCGGAGGCCGACCTTTACCGCATTGCGGCTTACACGGCCGGTTTGCTGCCGCCGGACAAGCCGCGTTATTTGATGGGTGTCGGCCTGCCGCAAAATTTATTACAATGTGTGCCTTTTGGCATCGACATGTTTGACGCCGTGCTGCCGACCCGTCTGGCGCGGCATAATACTTTTTTTGCGCCGGACGGTCTGGAGAGCATTCTCAACGCGCGCTACGCTGCGGATCTGGCGCCACTGGTCGAGACCTGCGCCTGCTACGCCTGCCGAAATTTTTCCCGCGCCTATATCCGGCATCTGGCGCAGGCCAGAGAAATTTTGGCCATAGTATTACTCACTATTCATAATATTCGTTATTTGGTAAACTTAACGCGGGATCTGCGCCGGAAAATTTTAAATGACGAAATTTAAGAGGGCTGGGTGACCGGATGAATAAAACAGTTTTAAATAAAATTTTATTTTCCTTGATTTTGGTGGTTTTTCTGGCGGCCTTGTGGATAATCTCGCCAACCCTGACGCCGAGTTTAAAGATCAAACTTGGTCTGGATTTACAGGGCGGCACAAGCGTGGTTTTGCGCGCCAAGCCGACGGCGGAGATAAAAGCGATCACTCCCGATGTGCTGAACGGCATAATCAGTGTGATCGAGAACCGGATCAACGGTCTGGGTGTGGCCGAGACCGCTGTTTACTCGCGGGGCGGCGATCAGGTGGTAGTGGAAATCCCCGGCGCCAGCGCTGCGGAAAACGCCCGGATCCTGGCGCTGATCAGATCCACCGCCTTGTTGGAATTCCGCGAAGCGGAATGGGTGCCCGGCGACCTCTCACTGCTTGCGGAAAAAGAACGCCAGGATTTTTTAGGTGACGGCGAGCTGGCCGTTGTGCCGCGCTACAATAACAGAGGTGAACTGGCGCAGGAAGATCAGATTATTCTGCGCCGCACGGTGATGGCCGGTAACGACCTCAAGGCGGTCAATCCTTCGACCGATGAATTTGGCCGGCCGGTGGTGTCTCTGGAATTCAATACGGAAGGCGCGCGTAAATTTTACACGGCCACCCTGCGTTCGGTAGGCCGGCCTCTGGCTATCCTGCTGGACGGCAAAATTATTTCCGCGCCCAATGTCAATGAGCCGATTTCCGGCGGTCGCGCGCAGATCTCCGGCTCGTTCAGCGTTTCGGAAATGCAGGATTTGGTGATCAAATTGCGTGCCGGTTCTCTGCCCGTGCCGATCGAAGTGCTGAATAACGAAGTGGTCGGCCCCACTCTCGGCAAGGACGCTATTGACCAGTCGAAATTTGCCGGAGCGCTCGCGCTGCTCTTGGTGGCGGCCGCCATGCTTTTGGTTTACCGGCTCAACGGCCTGCTGGCGGATCTGGCTTTGCTGGTTTACATTGCGCTGGTCATAGCGACGCTGATCCTGCTGAACGCCACCCTGACGCTGCCCGGCATTGCCGGTCTGATCCTGTCGGTCGGCATGGCTGTCGACGCCAATGTTATCATTTACGAGCGGCTCAAAGAAGAATTACGCGACGGTCTGCCGCTGTTTTCCGCGATCGACAACGCTTTTAATAAATCTTTCTCGGCGATTTTGGACGGTAATGTGACGACGATTATTGCGGCGGTTTTCCTGTACTGGCAGGGCACCAAAGCGATCCAGAGTTTTGCCGTGACTTTATTTGTCGGCACGCTGTTCTCTATGTTTACGGCGTTGGTTGTGACCAGATTGTTTATGCAAAATCTTTACCAACTGAAATTTTTGCAGCCCAAGACGCGGAAAGAGGAGGCTTAAATGAGCTTTGTAAAATTAAGCAAATTATGGTTTGCGCTGGGCGGTTTATGTATAACCATCAGTCTGGCTGTTTTGGTTTTTAATTGGCGGACAACCGGACAGTTTTTTAATTTTGGCATTGATTTTACCGGCGGTACGGTGTGGGTTATCCGGTTTGAGCAGCCAGTCGCGCTGGCGGAGCTGCGCGCCAAATTGGGCGGCGAACGGGCGGATATCACTACTATTAAAGCGCAAAATTCCGCCGCGGAAGATTTTCGGCTGAAAACCAGCGAGTTGTCTGATGAACAGCGCGAGCAGTTTACCACTGTTTTGCGGGAAAATTTCGGGGCTTACGAAATTTTGAGTTTTGAAAACATCGGCGCGTCAGCCGGCAGCGATCTGGCCAAACAAGCGCTGGTTTTAACCGTTTTGGTTTTGTCCGGTATGCTGATTTACATTACTTTCCGCTTTGAGTTTTGGACCGGACTGACGGCCGTGCTCTGTTTGCTGCACGATGTGCTGGTGACGCTGGGCGCGGTGTCTTTGCTGCGGCTGGATTTTAATCTCTCGATGATCGCGGCGATCTTGACTATCGTTGGCTACTCGATCAACGCCACGATCATTATTTTTGACCGGATGCGCGAAAATCTGCAGTCCGAACAGTCTCAACGGCAGCCGGATTTTGCGGCGGTGGCCGACGCTTCTCTGCGCAGTGTGCTGGGGCGCTGCGTGATGACTTCATTTACGACTATGCTGGCCGTGCTGGCGGTTTATATTTTTGGCGGCGCCAGTATCAAGGGTTTTGCCCTGACGATGTTCATCGGTTTTGCCGCGGGCGCTTATTCATCGATATTTTTGGCGGTGCCGCTGTATGCCTTGTTTAGAAAAGCCGCTTGAGCGTTATGCCTTTGGCCTTAAAAGAAACACTGCGGGAATTCCTGACTCCGGAAGAATATCTCGATGATCTTTTTGCGCTCAATCTGCAGGGGCTGGCCGCCCGCGGCCTAAAATTACTGCTGATCGATGTGGACAATACTGTGCTGCCGCCGGACAGCGCGGAGCCGTCTTTGCGGGCGGTTTACTGGTTTGAGCAGCTGAAAAATTATTCTTTCCAGACCGTTTTGATTTCCGGCAGTTTAGACCGCGCGCGGCTGGCGAAGATTTCCGCCGCTTTGCACGCGCCGGTTTATTACGCTCTGCTCAAGCCTTTTTTGAGCGGCTTTAGAGCTGTGCTGGCTGAGTACGGCGCGCGCCCGGAGGAATGTGCCCTGGTCGGCGACGCGCTCTGGTCAGACATTTTGCCGGCCAAATTTTTGGGTTTTTACGCGGTGCTGGTTAAAAACTGCGATCAGCCGGTTATAATTGAACAGCGCGTGAGTTTGCTGCGGCGGACGCGCGCGGCGTTTTTAGAAAAACTGATCCAAAGGCAGGTGTAGATTTGCGCGGTTTGGTTTTTTTGCTGGTTTTGGCGGTGGCGCTGGACAGCGCAGCGGCGCTGGAAGTCAAAGGGCCGCAGGAGCTGGTGCGTCTGCCGCGCGGCGGCAGCGCGCAGCACACTGTCCTGTTGAACAATCCGACCGACCGGCCAGAAAAAATAACGGTTTCTTATTATCTGGAGCAGTGTCCGGACGCCGGAGCGCAGCGCGATTATCTGCAAATGCTGGACAGCCTCCAGCAAAAAGCCGCGGTGCAGCTCGAGCCGAATTCTTTTCAGGAATATTCCTGGACTATTCAGACCGCTGAGCACACGGCGCTGGGACGCTATCTGTTTTGGGTGGTTTTTACGCGCGATACTTATACCCAGAGCAGCGCGGAAAGCGTTTTTGTGGTGCAGGAGGCCAGTTCTTTTCCGCTGCGCGTGGAATGTCTGGCGCCGGTAATAAATTAAAAACAGGAGGTAAATTTATGTTTGGCGGATTGGGCGATATGGCTGGTATGCTAAAAAAAGTCGGCGAGATGAAAGCGAAAATGGCCGCGGCGGAAAAAGAATTGCAAAATACGGTGGTCAAGGAAATTTCGGCGGATGGCGCGCTGGAGGTGGAGATCACCGGCAAAATGAAACTGAAAAGCGTCAGGCTGCTGAAAGATTTCGCGGCTGCTGACCGCGCCAAAATCGAAAAGATCATTTACGAAGTTTTTAACAAAGCGCTGGAGCGGGTTGGCCAGACCGCCCAGCAAAAACTTTCCGCGGTGACCGGCGGGCTGAAAATTCCCGGACTGCTGTAATGGGGCCGCTCGACGAACTGGCCAAATATTTTCAAAAAATGCCGTCGGTTGGCGCGCGCTTAAGCGCGCGGCTGGCTTTTTTTATTTTGAGCCAGTCGCCGGGCTGGGTAGATGGTTTTGCGCAGGCGCTGCAGGCGGTCAAAAAAAATGTCCGGTATTGTTCCGAATGTCACAATATCACGCTGCAGGATCCCTGCGAGATTTGCCGCGATCAGACGCGCGACCGCGCTCTGCTCTGCGTGGTGGCCGAGCCGCGCGACAGCCAGGCCATCGAAAAGATCGGCTACAAGGGGCTGTACCATATTCTCGGCGGACTGCTTTCGCCGCTGGACAACATCACACCGGAAGTTCTGCGCATCGAGGAATTGGTGCGGAAAATCCAGAACGGTTCTTTTCAGGAAGTGTTTTTTGCGCTCGACCCGACTGTGGAAGGCGAAGCGACGATCATGTATATCTCTGAGCTGCTCAAAGGCTGTGCGGTAAAATTAACGCGTCTGGCTTACGGCCTCTCCACCGGCGCCAATATCGATTATACCGACGAGTTGACCCTGACCCGCGCTTACGAAGGCCGCGTGGCAATTGTTAATTAATTATTAAATATCGTAAAGCTCGCTGATGCTGGCGTGCCGGTGATTGCGCTTGACTGTCTCGGCAAAGAGCGGCGCGATATCAATATTCGATAAATTGTTGATCTTTTTGGCTTTGTCCAGCGGAATAGTGTTGGTTACCACGACTTCTTTGAAAGCGCAGGCGTTCAGCCGCTCGGCCGCCGGTCCGGAAAACACCGCGTGTGTGGCCGCCGCATAGACTTCCTGGGCGCCCTGACTGGTCAAAACGCTATAAGCGTTTTGGATCGAGCCAGCTGTGTCGATGATGTCATCAAATAAAATGCATTTTTTGCCCTGGACTTTGCCGATGACGTGCAGGATCTCCGAGACATTGTGCTCGGGGCGGGATTTATGCAGGATCGCCAGATCAACCTCGAGTTTGTCGGCGAGTTTTTTACAAGCCTTGGCGCGGCCGGTGTCCGGTGACACCACGACGTAATCTTTGTTTTTCTCGCCGATAATGCCGCGGAAATATTTGACGAATAAGACCAGTGAATTTAAATGGTCGACCGGCACGTTGAAAAAACCCTGGATCTGATCAGCGTGCAGATCCATGGTAATAATGCGGTCAATGCCGGCGGCCTCCAGCAGATTGGCGATCAGCCGGCCGGTGATCGGCTCGCGCGACGCGGATTTTTTGTCCTGACGGCTGTAGGGAAAATGCGGAATGATGACATTGATCGAGCTGGCCGAAGCGCGCTTGCAGGAGTCGATGGCGATGAGCAGCTCCATGACGTCGTTATTTACATCGGCGGTGGAAGTCTGCACCAGATAAACTTCATGTCCGCGGATATTTTCCAAAATGCGGGTGTACAATTCGCCGCAGCTGAATTTGGAGCGTTTGATCTGCCCGCGCGCGATACCGAGCAGGTCAGATATTTTGTCGGCCATTTCCGGATGCGAACTCAAAGGAAAAACGCGCAACTCTCCATTACTCATGGCTGTATCTTATACCGCCGCGCGGATTTTGTAAAATTAATGCGGCGGTTTGCGTTGTAAAACCGGCGCAAACACCGGCAAAAATCGATGCATTTCAAGGGTATATTTTGCCGATATATGGGTAATT
>JAIRWS010000129.1 GCA_031268855.1 Candidatus Margulisiibacteriota bacterium
CGCTAATTTGACCATAGTTATAGAAAATTGTATGCCAGGATTATTTTTGGTGTATTTACAGCAAAAATCAAAGTGCTGTATAAAATTTATACAGTATTTGTTTAAAAATAATACATAAGCTGTGTATAAAAATTATACAATACAAAAACAGGACCAGCCTCTCAAGCGCAGTTCGGTCGGTGACTGTAAGCCCGTCAGGGAGCACAGTATTCTGCCGGATACGCTGGCGAAGCAACACAATCGTTGGTCTGTACTGTTTGTCATGGGATAATTTCTATACAAAATATCAGCAAAGCAATAAAGCAATTATGTTAAAATAAATTCATCTGGACAAAATGAGATGCGTCTATTTAGAAAATATTTAAAAGCATTCGGCGGGCTCTCACTGGTCGTCATATTGCTGCTCGGCTGTGGTAAAACAGAAAAAAATATTTCTGGCAAAGATCCGCCGTCCAGATCTGACGCCAAATATCTGCTGGTCGACGGCAACAAAATAAAATACGGCAATAACACGCAGGGTTTCCAGGAAGTCATCCTGCGCGGCGTGAATGTGGGAGACCCATATCATCTGGGCAGCAGCGGCGGATTTACCACGCCAAATTATACTGAAATCAGGAACGCGCTGAAAGCAAACGCTGTGCGTATCGCTGTGCATTCCAGATTTTGGACAGAAAATAAAACCAGCGTGTTAAATTGCCTGAAAGGAAATGTTCAAAAAGCACTCGCGGCGGGATTATTTGTTATTATTGATTATCACACAATCGCTCACCCTGTGGATGGTTCGGTTAATTCGTATGATGGACTGTACAGCGCGGATTTTGATAAAGCGCGGGATTTTTGGACTACCATAGCCAGCCAGCCGGAATTTTCAGACGGCCGAATTTTATTTGAATTGTGGAATGAGCCATTTTCGGATAATTATAATCCGAATGCCTACACCTCAAATTGGGGCATATTAAAAGCAAAATGGCAAATACTTATAGACATCATCAGGGCTCCTGAAAATAATAAAAGAAATATAATCATTGCGTCCGGCCAGCACTGGACATTTGATCTAAGAGGCATAAAGGGTGATCCGCTGCCGGACAGCAATATAGCATATGCCTGGCATACATACACAGGATTGCACGCTGCGTCAACTTGGGCAGCGGCGCTTGATGAATTACAAAATACAAAACCAGTGCTGGTAACAGAGTGGGGCTTTGAAGCAGAAAACTCCCGCGCCGGTTCTCCAGATACGGATTGGACTAAACTGCGCGGGGAGTTTCTGCAGGGGAAAAATTTACATAGTTTTGCCTGGGCTTTTTGCGGCTGGTACACGCCGAACATGTTGAGCGACGATCATTACTACAGCAGCGTTGTATCATTCACCGAATCACTGCTTAATAGTTTTGGCCGGGAAGTCGTGGATTATTTAAAATATCATTACGAGCGCGGAGAGCAAATATTTCCGTAAGAAAATACATTCCGCAGGCGAAAATCAAGCCGGTCAGTTCATCCACCGTATTCGGAAAAAAGCATTTACAGCTCCGCGAAAATCTCATCCAGCGCGCGGGCAATATTGTCCACTGCCGCGGTGATCTTGCTGTAGCGCATGCGCGTCGGCCCGATAATGCCCAGCGAGCCGACTTTTTCGCCTTTATAAAAAAAATCTTTGGCCACCAAAGAAAAATCTTTCAGCGGCTCGGCCCGCAGCTCCGCGCCAATGCTGACGCTGGTCTCGCCGCCGCTGTGTTCGTCCAGAAGATGCATTATCTCCGTTTTGTCATCGAGCAAATCCATCATGCGGCGGATGTTCTGCACATTTTCAAATTCCGGCTCATAAAACATTTTGGACAGGCCGGAAAGATGCAGCGACTCCTGCCGCGCGCGCTCCAGAGTCTTCCGCACGCTGCCGGTCAATTCACTCAGCAAAAGATCATCAGTCTTGAGCACCGTCGTGTAATTTTCGGACAACGCTTGAATCGCTTTCATGGTTTCATCCAGCAGCGAATGTAAATCGCGCCCCAGAGCGATCTGCAGCTGCTCGACCAGCGTTTTTTCCCGCGCGGTCAGGCGGTAGGCCTCCATCAGCTCGTCCACATAAAAACGATAGCCGCGATCTGTCGGAATACGTCCCGCCGAAGTATAGGGGTGCGTCAAAAAACCCAGCTCTTCCAGCGTGGCCAGCTCATTGCGCACCGTCGCCGAAGACACTTCCTCCAGGTATTTTTGACAGATCACCACCGAAGCGACCGGCGCCGCCGAGTCGATATATTCTCTGACCACAAGGGCTAAAATTTTACGCTGTCTAACTGTCAAATCCATAAACAACATTTTATCACGCAGAGCGCGGATTTGTTACCGGCAGGCGCTGTTCCTGCGGGAATTTCTAGCCGCCAAGATCATCAAGAATATCTGTCACCAGCAATTCTTTGGTGTCAATGTCCAGTCCAGAAAAACATTCACTCAACGCATTCCAGACCTCTTGCCTTTTTGTTCTCGCGTCGGTCTCCTTCTGAAAATAATAGCTGCTGATGTTTGCTCTTATCTGTTTCATAAACCCCCGGCAATCTGTTGTGCCATTTATATAATTGTTTCTAAGTTCTTCTTTTAATTCTTTGTAGCTTTCCGGTCTTAGACCCCTAATCTGCTTCCAAAGAATTTTCCCTACCCTCACTCCTCCGAATAATGTGAGCAACAGGCCAAGTAAAGGAACAATCGTCGGCGCCGCCACTATACTAGACAAAATTCCTATAGAACCCCCGACGAGCACTAGAGCATGAGCAGCTACATCCAGACGTTGATTGCGCTCAAGCTTTTTGATTTTCCTGTGGAATACGTCCGGGCTAAACGCCTCTTTTAAGGCTGGCCTGTCGTAGTTTTCAAGTGTTTGCTTAAACACATCCAGGACACTCGGCGCCGCCACCTCGTCCGCTGGCTTAACACTGATACCCATACTCTTTATCCCGCTGATCTGTTTCTTTTGCATACCTAACTCCTCTCTGGTTTCTTACCGCCAGTTTATCGTTAATTACAGAAAGTTGTTGCAAATTTTTTAGCGCGGCTTGAGAGGGATTAGTTTTTTACAGTCGGATTATCCGCGTTCTGCTCGCAGGATTGTTTGGCGCTGGCTAGAGCGTTTATAGCTTTTTGCAAACCGCTTAAATCTAAAAACATCGCTAAATTTTAACCTTTGCCCGTGTAATGTTTTTTTATCTCCGCCAGACTGTCCCCGCCAAATTTCTCGAGGAACGCTTCCGCCAGGACAAAAGCCGCGATGCTCTCGGCGACAACCGCGCCAGCTTCGACAGCGCAGGTGTCCGCGCGCTCGACAAAGGCTTTGGCGGCTTTTTTGGTTTTCCAGTCAATGGTGTTGAGCGGCGAGGCGATAGTTGGTATCGGCTTGAAAGCCAGACGGACGATAATATCCTCGCCGTTACTCACGCCGCCCTCGATGCCGCCGGCATTGTTGGTCTGGCGCGCGACCCCGCCGCGCTTGTAAAAAATCTCGTCCTGCGCCTGACTGCCGCGCAGATCCGCCGCCGCAAACCCCAGCCCGATCTCCACGCCCTTGACCGCCTGCAGGCTCAAAAGCGCGCCGCCCAAACGCCCGTCCAGTTTGCGGTCGGGCTGCGCGTAAGAACCCAGCCCCACTGGCACGCCGGAAATATTTAATTCCACCACGCCGCCGAGGGAGTCGCCCTTGGCGCGGGCTTCGTCAATTTTGTTTTTTATTGGCGTTTCGACAGCGTATCCATGGGATACTCCGCTCAACGCCCGATTTTCAAGGCCGCCGATGCGCAAAATTTTGCTGGCAATATTTATTTTAAAATTTTCTAGAAATTGTTTGCATACCGCGCCGGCGGCCACCTGTGCCGCGGTCATGCGCGCCGAGGAACGCTCCAGCACATTGCGCAGATCGTCAAAGCCGTATTTTACCACGCCCGCGTAATCCGCATGGCCGGGGCGCAGTCTGGTTATCGGCGGCGTTTTTGTTTCCGGCAATTCGGCGGACATGATCTCCGTCCAGTTTTGAAAATCTTTGTTTTCCACGAAAAGAGTTATCGGCGAGCCGAGCGACAGACCGTGCCGGACACCGGACAAAATCCGCGCTTCGTCTTTTTCGATTTTTTGTCGTCCGCCGCGGCCGTAACCCTGCTGGCGGCGCGCCAGTTCGGCATCGATAAAATTTTTGGCGATCTTCACGCCCGCCGGAAAACCGTCCAGCACAGCCGTCAGGCCGGGGCCGTGGGATTCGCCGGAAGTCAAAAGCCGCAACATACCTAAATTATAGCATTTTCTTATCTTTTTCTCGGATCATTAAGTTTAATCTCTATTTCTAAATAGCGCCGCGCAAACACCACGTCCGTCTGTCTTTTGATAGTTGATTCAATGCCTTCGGCCGCCAGCGCCGTCTGCAGCTCTACCAGATATTTTCCATTGCCAATAGTTGGCGTAAGATTTAACGTCACTGCCGTCCGGTGGATTGAGTTAATTTTGGCTGTCTCTTGTAAAAATCTACCCGCCAGACCATACTTTTCAATTTTCTGCCTTACTCTTTTAGCAAAATCCCTGGCCAGACTTTCCTCTTCTACAGAAAGTTTTTTGCCACCTTGCGGGCTGTATTGCGCTACAGAATAACGATAATACGACCAATCTGAATCATCCATATTATGTTCACCTCTATATATAAAAATATCGTTAGCTGGCTAGAACTATTGCAGCGGTTTTTTCTGTTTAGTTATTGAACTTAAACAACACCACATCGCCGTCCTGCATGACGTATTCTTTGCCTTCCTGCCGGACCAGGCCTTTTTCGCGGGCTTCGGGCAAAGAGGCCAGGTCTTTTAATTGCGCATAGTTAATGACCTCGGCCTTGATAAAGCCTTTTTCAAAATCGGTGTGAATAACGCCCGCGGCTTGCGGGGCTTTGGCGCCGTTTTTGATCGTCCAGGCTTTGGTTTCTTTTTCACCGGAAGTCAGATAGGTGAGCAGGCCGAGCAATTTGTAAGACTGCCGCGCCAGCCGCTCAATACCGGACTCCGGCAGGCCGTATTCCCGCAATAATTCCCGGCGTTCTTGCAAGGGTAGTTCGGCCAGCTCCGCTTCCAATTTGGTGGAAATGACCACGACTGCCGCGTTCTCCGCGACGGCAATATCGCGCACGATCTGCACATAAGCGTCCGTTTCCGCAGTCTTAATTTGCCCCTCGGCAATATTGGCCGCATACAATACCGGCTTGTCCGACAAAAACTGCACCGTCCTGGTTAGCTCTTTTTCCTCGTCGCTGAACTCCAGCTCGCGCACCGGCCGGCCGGTGGACAACCGCGCCTGAATTTTTTGAAACAAAGCCACTTCTTTTTTGTCCTCGGCTTTGCCGGACTTGGCTTTTTTTTGCGCGGCGTCGAGGCGTTTTTCCGCGGTCTGCAAATCGGCGTAAATTAATTCCAGATTGATTATCTCGATGTCCCGCCGCGGATCGACGGAGCCGCTGACATGCACGATATTGGGGTCGTCGAAACAACGCACGACATGGGCGATAGCGTCCACCTCGCGGATATTGGCCAGAAATTTATTGCCCAGCCCTTCGCCCCGCGCGGCGCCCTTGACCAGACCGGCGATGTCCACCATCTCGATAGCCGTCGGGACGATCCTGGCGCTATTGTGCATTTTCGCCAGCGCCGCGAGACGCTCATCCGGCACCTCGACAATGCCGACATTCGGGTCGATCGTACAAAAAGGATAATTCGACGCCTCCGCGCCAGCGTTGGTTATCGCGTTAAACAGCGTGGACTTGCCGACATTGGGCAGACCGACTATACCGATAGAAAATCCCATAGATCAATTTTAACTTATTTTTCCAATTCAGGATATTTAATTATTCCGTAAATTTATTTCCGCCCAATCGAATAATATTGAAAACCCTGCTCTTTCATCTGTGCGGGGCTGTAAATATTCCGCCCATCAAAAATTACCGGAGTTTTCAACGCGGCTTTTATTCTGGCAAAATCCGGTTCGCGGTACTCGCTCCATTCGGTCAAAATCAGCAGCGCACTGGCTTGATCCAGCGCGGCGTAATTGTCCGTCTGATAATCGATCTGCGCGCCAAAAATCCTCCTGGCTTCATTGAGCGCCTCGGGGTCATGCACGCTGACCCGCGCGCCGTTTTTCAGCAGCTCGTTAATGACGGTGATCGCCGGCGCTTCGCGCATGTCGTCGGTCTGCGGCTTGAAAGACAATCCCCACACCGCAAATTTCTTATCAGACAGGCTGCCAAAGTGGTTCTTTATCTTGGCGACCAGCGCTTTTTTTTGCTTTTTGTTGACACTCTCCACCGCCTGCAAAAGCTCCAGCGCGTAGCCGTTTTCCTGCGCCGTGCGGATGATCGCTTTTACATCTTTCGGAAAACAAGAGCCGCCGTAGCCGATGCCCGGGAACAAAAACCTCTTGCCCACGCGCGGATCGGAGCCGAGTCCCTGCCGCACCATATCAATATCCGCGCCGACCAGTTCACAAAGATTAGCGAGATCGTTCATAAAAGAAATACGTGTGGCCAGCATGGCATTGGCGGCATATTTAGTCATCTCGGCGGAGCGCGTGGACATGCGGATGATCGGCGCGCCAGTACGCACGAACGGAGCATACAGCGTTTCCATTATCCTGAATGCTCTGCCGCTGTCCGTGCCGATAACGATCCGGTCCGGTTTCAGAAAATCCTCGATCGCCGCGCCCTCTTTGAGAAACTCTGGATTGGACACCACGTCAAATTCTTGCCGGGTTTCCGCGGCGATCGCTTTTTTTACTTTGTCCGCGGTGCCGACCGGCACGGTGGATTTATCCACGATCACTTTGTAGCCGTTGAGATTTTCACCGATGGCTTTGGCCGCGGCCAGCACGTATTGCAGATCAGCCGAGCCGTCCTCGCCGGACGGCGTACCCACCGAGATAAAACAAATATCCGCGTTCCGCACCGCGGCCTGAATATCCAGAGAAAAAGACAGCCTTTTTTTCTCAACATTTTTTTTGACCAGCGCCTCCAGCCCGGGTTCGTAAATCGGGATTTTCCCGGCCAGCAGCGCGTCAATTTTGGCCTGATTGGTATCCGCGCAGACCACAGTATTGCCCGTTTCGGCAAAACAAGTCCCATCAACCAGCCCGACATAGCCAGTGCCTATTACGCAAAGTTTCATAGGAGAGTATGATACAACAACCATGAGCGGGATAAAAGACACGCGGCAAACCGATGTTTTAATCATCGGCGCCGGTATTGCCGGACTTTCCGCCGCGCTGGAAGCGGTCAAGGGCGGGCGGGTCACGCTGGCGCACAAAGGCGCGCCGAATATCAGCAGCACACAGCTGGCGCAGGGCGGTATCGCCGTAGTTATGGATAAAACCGACCGTCCGGCTTTTCATTGCCGCGACACATTGTACGCCGGAGCCGGATTTTGTGACAAAAAAGCCGTGCGGATTTTGGTCAAGGAAGGCATAGCGCGCGTCAGGGAAATGCTGGAAATGGGCGTGTTTTTTGACCGCGACGACAATGGCCTGATCCTCGGTCAGGAAGCCGCGCACTCCCAACGGCGCATCCTGCACGCCGGAGATTCCACCGGCGCGGAGATCGAGCGCGGCCTGCGCCAATATCTACAGGAAAATGACCGCGGCAATTTGACCACCTACTCCTCGGCGCAGTGTCTGCAATTATTGCTGGCGCGCGGCCGCTGTCTTGGCGGAATTTTTTGGCAGGACGGGAAACAATTTGCCGTGCTGGCGCGTCAAACGATCCTGGCGACCGGCGGCTATGTGCAGATCTTTAAATACAACACCAATCTCTCCGGCTTGAGCGGCGATGGCATCGCGCTGGCTTATCGCGCCGGCGCAAAAATCCGCGACATGGAATTCGTCCAGTTCCATCCGACTTCGCTCTACGACCCGCGTCCGCACGAAAGCCAGTTTTTGCTCTCCGAAGCGGCGCGCGGCGAGGGAGCCGTGCTGCGCAATGTCCTGCGCCGCCGGTTCATGCCAGATTATCACCCGCTTGCTGAGCTGGCGCCGCGCGACGTAGTCACCCGCGCTATCGTCGCGGAAATGCAAAAAACCAACTCTGACCATGTGTTGCTAGATTTTACGACAGCGGCAATAAACATTTCGGCGCGCTTCCCGTCGATCTACCGGCAGTGCCAGGATCTGCGCATCAATGTCGCCAAAGACCTCGTGCCGGTCGTGCCGGCGGCGCATTACTCTATGGGCGGCGTGGCCACGGACATTCATGGCCGCACCAGTATCCGCGGTCTGCTGGCCTGCGGCGAATGCGCGTCGACCGGCGTGCACGGCGCCAACCGTCTGGCCAGCAACTCGCTGCTGGAGGGGCTGGTTTTCGGGCGGCGCGCGGCCGTAACAGCGTGGAGAGACCGCGTCGGCGAAAAAGTTTTCGCCGAAAATATTGACGAGGTCAAAATAAATAAGTCCGCCAATAATCGCGCGGCCATACAAGAAATTATGTGGCGGCACGCCGGTATTATCCGTGACCAGGCCGGGCTGACCAAAGCGCGGGAAAAACTCCAGAGCCTTCCCGACAGCTCGCCGGAAGAAAACAATTTACTGCTTTGCGCCAAACTCTGCGTGAACGGCGCGCTGCGGCGCCGGGAAAGCCGCGGCGCGCATTACCGGACGGACTATCCGCACCGCCAATTGTTAGGTCGCAGCGCTCTGCAAAATATAGTGCGTTCCGCGTCCCGCGCCGACAACTTTTAAAAACCCTTTGGCCGCTCATAAATATATCTTGCCATTGTTATAATCTCCGCAATTTATGCGGAAATTATAGCATAAATCTCCGCAAAACCTATGCCGCTACTTTGATGATATATATGACTTTATAATAAACCGGCAATGTGCTGATGCTGATCGCTGTGCCGGAGCCTTCACTGGCTGTTGTGCCACCAATATTACCGCCGCTGGCGTTACCAGTAATCGTATGTGTATGCCCCGCAACGGCAACAGCTTTGCTGTCTGAGGAGAAACCGTGCGCGTGATCGCCAACAGGGCTTAACGTTAAAGTTGTTGTATTCCCAGCCCACATATTATCTCCATAGCCTATACCGGCAGGGGCATTACTGCCGCCGCCACAAGCATCAAAATTCATTCTCCCATCAAATGGTTGCGGATAGTGGGTGTGGCCTCCGGTAGAAGTTGTTGTGCCAATTAAGGTATGTTCATGTGAACCACCCTCCCCAGCTTGTAGGGATAGTGACAGGCCGGATAAAGACAGCCCCGTTGCTCCATGATTGTGCGGCGGCAGATTGGCTGTTTGCAAAGTCACACTCTGGTTATTCGCGCCGAGCGC
>JAIRWS010000130.1 GCA_031268855.1 Candidatus Margulisiibacteriota bacterium
TTTGGTCAACAGCGGCAACACGATCATTGTCGTGGAGCACAATCTCGACGTGATAAAATCCGCAGACCATATTATCGATCTCGGGCCGGACGGCGGCGAAGCCGGCGGCGAGATAATCGCGGAAGGCGCTCCGGAAGAAGTGGCCAAAAACCCGCGGTCGTATACGGGACAATTTTTAAAAAAAATTCTTTGATTTTATAAACAATTCAGCAGTATTTTATTCGTAATCGTTTTTTGTTTATTTAAATACGCCTCGGTCAGGGCGTTAAAACAGAGGTTATTGACTTCACGGGCAATACCGGAAGTCGCAATGTGAATGACCGGATATGTGTCCGGCTCAAACAAAGTATTTGGGTCGCCGCCAGCAATGCGGACGCGGAAACGGATATATTCTTTCATCTCGGCCAGGCCAAAGGGCAGCAGCTCTTCCTGCACATACATGCGGTTGCGCAGGGAATTATAGCTCTCGTGTTTGATGCGGCGCAGAAAAATCTCCTCGGTAAAAAGCAGAATGGATACCAGTTTCATTTCCGGCAGCTCGATATTGGAGATCGTGCGCAGGATATGCAGCGACGACGCCTCGAGAAAATGCGCTTCGTCGATCATGATGACCAGCCGCTTGCCCTGCTGATACAAGCCGATCACATAATCCTGCAAAAGGCGGATCATGTCGTAAGTCTGCGCGGCGTTTTTTAGTTTGTGCCCCAATTCCAGTTCCAGCAAAATTTCTTTCAAAAGCGCGGACTTGGTCATACCGGGCGACACCAGCACCACGATAGTCTGATATTTTTTCTGATCAAGATTCATCAGCAGCAGCTGCGTGATCAGCGTCTTGCCGCTGCCGGACTGCCCGCAAACCATAGCCAGCGAAATATTCTGCTCAACGCTCATTTTCATTTTCTGGTAAATATCCCAATGCTCTTTGGATTTGTAGAAATAGCGCAGATTTTCCGAGTCGCCGAACGGGTTTTCCGCACAGCCGAAATAATGCAGCAGATCGAGCGTGCTCAAACTCTCTTTGTCCAGCGCGGCAGCCGCAGCTTTGCCTTGCTGTTCTTTCTGTTTATCCGTGGAAATGAATATATCGGCAAAATCTTCCAGCGATGAATTAACCATAACAAACCTCCATAAACTGTTAATAGATTAACGTTTATCCGCCCCTGCTGTCAATAGAAGTTAATTAAAGGTTAACTATTTAAAGCAGGTATATTTTAAAAGAAAGTGGGTATACATAAGTATCAAACGATCGTGAAAGGCGGTAGATTGTTATGGAGAATTGCCAAAGCTACGTAAAGTTTTTGAGGGCGCTGGCCAGCGAGGAAAGGCTGGCTATCCTTGAAGACCTTGAGCAAAACGGCGAGATCAACGCCAGCAAGGTGGAAAACAAATTCTTTATGGAACAGTCCACGGCGTCGCATCATCTCAATGTGCTGTATAAAGCGGGGATTATCGAGCCGCGCAAAACTGGCCGCAATATTTACTATAGTCTCAATAAAAACTCGCTGCAAAATTTTTACGGTGATTTTTTGCGGGCGCTGGAGCAGAAAAGAGCGCAAAAAGCCGCGGACGGCGCGGCCAGTCCGGCGGTCAATTAAAAAACCCACGGCGGCGTTTTTAGAAAACCTTGCGAACCATTATTCACAAGGTGGGTTGGTCATCCTGCCTTACGGCAAAATGTATGTACTCCAGCGAATTCAGCTCTAGCCGAGCGAGAATTTCACATTGAAGTCCCCGATATTTTTCTAGGTTCAGCGGTTTAGAAAATAAACACGCGCGCCGCAGGCAAATACATTATACCACGACGGCAATTCAATATTTTTTAAAAATCCTGAAAAAATCCGCGACGGACATTTCCAGCCCGCGAATAATTTTGAGCAGCGTGCTCAAGCGCGGATCGGCCTGGTTTTTTTCGACGCGCAGCAGCACCGGCTCTTTCATGCCGGAGCGCAGGGCCAGTTGGCAGACACTGAGCTTACGGGACTTACGGAGTTTGGTTATATACTTGCCAACATCTTTAGGTTCGTACTGCAGGTCAAACTCCTGCTTAAAACTCTCGCCGAAAGTTGACATGCGTTAATAATATGCTATGATACTTATTAGTTAGTACTAATTAGTATTAAAAATACAACTTTTAAGGAGTATTTATGACTATAGCAACAGGTAAGCCAATGCTGGCCAGCGACATGCTCAATTTGGCTTTTTTTCCCAAAGGCGCTATTTTGATGTACGACGGCACAAGCTGGCAGGATAATGTCACTCTAAAGGGCTGGTACAAATGCGAGGGACAAACGGTGGATGGGTACGGCGTCCTGCCCGATCTGAAAAATCGTTTTATCATCGGCTATGACGCCACCAACACACCGCAGAGAAGCAAAGACAATAATTCCGTAACGGCCTCTGGCACGGGAGCTTTGAGCGCGGTCAATCTGCCCAAACACAGTCATCCGCTCAAGAATGAAAACATTACCATTACCGGCGGCGTACATCTGCACGGCTTCGGCGCCACCAATATTGCCACCAGCGGCGGCGCGCACAGCCATGCGGTTTCCACAAATTCCACCACCAAAACACTCACTGGCAATTTAGCCATTTCCACTTACTATACTTCAGCAACCGGTGTTTTTAAAAAAGGAGTAAATACCGATGTTGCTAATTGGAACGCTAGTAGTGGAACTTATAGCACGCCTTCTTATGATATTGATGTTCAGCACGATCATGGCGGCGTTGCGTCCAATGAAAGTCCCGCCCACACGCATACGGTTAATTTATCCGGCACAAACACCAGCGAATCTACGTCCCATACGCATACACTCAACTTGAACGGGAAAGCGACAAGCGACACCGGCTCAGACAGTCCACCGCCATTTAATATTTCCGTGAATTTTGACAACCGCCCGAGTTACTACGCGCTGATCTATATTATCAAAGCAACCGCGGCCGGCAGCTAACTATTTGACAGATCATCTGATCGGCTTGAAATTCTGGCTCGCTTTGCCGGTCAGTGTGATGCGCAGATAGTTCAGAATATTGTGGCCGAGAAAATGCCAAACGCCTTCCGCCAGGATCCGGCGCGCGGAAGTCTTAACGCTCATTTTTTTGTCGTAGACCACTTTGCCGAGTTTGCGCACGCGCAAGCCCAGATCCACATCTTCCGCCGTGACCAGACCGGCGCGGAAACCGCCCACCGCGTCGTAAGCGGATTTACGGATGGCAAAATTTTGGCCGGAAATATTGTCGCGGCGCAAGAGACGGCAAAAATTCAAAAACACCGTGTTGTAGAAAAAAGCCGCCAGTCCCCGCAGGATAGGGCCGCCGTCGCGCAGGTAAACCGGGCCGTAAGCGCAAACTACTTTATCATTTTCAAAAATCTTGGCGATACGCTCGACCCACTCGCGGCTCGGCGCGGTGTCGGCGTCGGTGCAGGCGACGATCTCACCACTCGTCGCGGCAAAACCTTCCGCCCTGGCCAGCGCAATGCCTTTGCTGACCTGCTTAACCACTTTCCAGCCGGCGCTCTGGCAGAGCTGCGGCGTACCGTCCGAGCTGGCGTCGATCGCCACCACTTCAAAATCTTTGTAAGACTGCGCCCGCACTGCGTCGAGGCAGGGCTGCAGATATTTTTCTTCGTTCATTGTCGGGACAACCACAGATACTTTAAGCATATAAAACCTCCTTAAACTAGAAGAGCCGCCCGGAAACTTCCAAGCGGCTCTCGAGACCTTAAAAACTTATTTTCTTTTCTTCGCGGTCTTTTTCTTGGCGACTTTTTTATTCGCCGGTTTCTTCGCTTTTTTCTTTGCTACCATTCTGACACCCCCTCCGTTCTTTTTTTTACAACGACTGAAATTTTCTCAGCCGCCTACAAACATTTCGCGGAGAAAAATTTTTATTTCTCCGGCGTCACATAACTTACTACTTAACTACTAATGTAATACAAATCATAAGCAGAAGTCAACCTCTGCTGAACACTTTTTATTTTTTTTGCGAACACACCGCGTCACTTCACCACAAGAATATTATTTGATTCGGCGCTCCAGTTGCCGTCGACGATAAATTTATACTCGTACTGGCCGGGATTTAATTCGATCGCAGTCGCCCACTGGCCGTCTTTATTTTTTTGCAGCGGCAACGGCTGCCAGTCGCTGAAAACTCCAGCGACTTGCACATCCTGAGCTTCGCCGCGGTAAGCGAGATTGATCGCGCGCACCAGCTGGCGGCGCACTTCGGTTTTGTTGGCCGTGCGCAGAGAACGCAGCCGCGCGGTGCGCGCCGGACGTGTCCAATCAATTATTTCCTGCGTCAGATTGAGATAATCGCGGAACGCCACGCCGCAGCGTTTGCTGCCCAGATCGACCACTGAGCGACCCTGCCGCTGCGAAACATTAAATTTTATGGAACGGCGGATCTTTTGTTTGAATAAACTTTCCACGGAGGTGATCTTTTGCAAATCCTCTTGAAAATCTTTATTGAAAGTCGATTTGTTATCGTAAAAAGTGATCACGTGTTTGATGTTTAATTCATGCTGCGCTTTGTTTTTCAGCATGGCCGCTGTTTCCTGCAGTTTTTGCAGGCCGGACAACGCGTAAAAACCGGAGTCGATCGGCACGATCACATGCGAGGAAGCCAGCAGCGCGTTGACGGTCAGCAAACCCAGGCTAGGCGGACAATCAATGATGATGTAATCGTATTGATTTTTGACTTTACCAAGCGCTTTGGCCAACCGCGACTCGCGCCAGGCCTTGCCGGCCATTGACTGTTCAAAAGTGGAGAGCAAAACATTGGCGGGCAGCAGCGTCAGGCGATCAGCCACGGACACCGCCGCGATAGACAGCGGCACTTCCGGCTCACGCGCATCGATCACATCAAACACCGTGCGCGCAAAAGAATCCGGCTGGAAGCCCAGTCCCAGAGTGGAGTGTCCCTGCGGGTCCATATCGACCAGCAGCACACGGTAGCCGCGCCGCGCTAAACTTGTGGAAACATTGACCGTTGTAGTGGTTTTACCGCAGCCACCTTTTTGATTGATGACGGAAATAACCGTCATAATTCCCCCCAACTATATATTATATAGAGTATATCAAAGGAAAATAGCGCTGACAACGGCTTGTTCCATTGCCGGTGATATTTTGTGTTAAAATACCCCCTATGTTATTCGTCGACGAAATAAAATCCGCGTTCAAATATGATCCGGCCTGCCGCTGGTGGGAGGTCTGGCTGTATCACGGTTTGTGGGCAATTTGGGTGCATAAATTTTTGCATCCGCTGTACATCTGCCGCCTGCCGATCATCCCGCGGCTCGGCTCGCAAATCATGCGCGCGCTGACCGGCATCGAGATACACCCGGGCGCGAAAATCGGCCGCGGAGTTTTTATCGATCATGGCAGCGGCGTGGTCATCGGCGAGACCGCGGAAGTCGGCGACAATTGCCTGATCTATCACGGCGTCACGCTCGGCGGCACCAGCACCAAACGGGTCAAGCGTCATCCGGCTGTCGGCGCGAATACGATCATCGGCTGCGGCGCCAAGATCATCGGTAATATCCGCATCGGCCAAAACTGCAAGATCGGCGTGAACGCTATTGTGCTGAAAGACGTGCCGGACAATTCCACCGTGGTCAGCATGGCCGCGCGCGTGCTCAGGCAGAACGGCGAAAAAGTCGACAACGACTGGGGCGCGCTGCCCGATCCGGTCGAGGACACGATCGTGCATTTGATCCACCGTATCGTAACGCTGGAAGAAAAATTAAAGAAATTCGAGTCTAAATAATGCAGGTCTATAATACTTTAAGCCGCCAAAAAGAAGAGTTTGCGCCGCTCAAACCAAACGAAGTAAACATGTATGTCTGCGGCGTAACGGTTTACGATTATTGTCATCTCGGCCATGCGCGCGCGTATATCGTTTTTGACATGATCCGCCGCTATCTTTTGCACAAGGGCTACCGGGTGAATTACATTCAAAATTTCACGGACATTGACGATAAAATTATCCGCAAGGCCAATGAGTCCGGCTCAAGCCCCCAGGAGATCGCGGAAAAATTTATTCAGGAATATTTTACGGATTTTGACCGGCTCGGCATTTTGCGCGCGACGGATTATCCTAAAGCCACAGAGCATATCGCGGACATCATCGCGCTGATCGAAACGCTGGTGCAAAAAGGCCATGCCTATGCGGTCAACGGCGATGTGTATTACGACGTAATTTCTTTTCCGCAGTACGGGAAATTATCCGGACGCAAATTTGAGGACAACGAGGCCGGCGCGCGGGTGGCGGTCGATGACGCGAAAAAAAACCCGCTGGACTTCGCGCTCTGGAAAGCCGCCAAACCCGGTGAACCGGCCTGGCCATCGCCGTGGGGCAATGGGCGTCCGGGCTGGCACATAGAGTGTTCGGTCATGTCGATGCAAAAACTGGGTCAGTCGTTTGACATCCACGGCGGCGGACAGGATCTGATCTTTCCGCATCATGAAAATGAAATCGCCCAGTCCGAAGGCGCGACCGGCCGGCCTTATGTAAAATACTGGCTGCACAATGGTTTCGTGAATATCAACGAGGAAAAAATGTCCAAATCGTTGGGCAATTTTTTTACGATCCGTGATATTTTGCAAAAATATGCGCCGGAAACGCTACGTTTTTTTGTTTTGAGCACGCATTACCGTTCGCCGATAAATTTTTCCGAAGAGCAGCTCATCGAAGCGCAAAAAGGCCTGGATCGGCTGTATCAGGCGGTATGGGAAAATACCCCCTCGGCGCCGAGTACAACGCCGCTCCCCCTTGTTAAGGGGGAGAAAGCTTCAGGCTCAGATTATGTCTCATTTGAGAAAGAATTTACGGATTATCTGGACGATGATTTTAATTCCGCTGGAGCGTTAGGCGCGCTTTTCAATCTGGCCACCGTCGCCAACCGCGACCACTCGCCGCAAGCCGCGGCTTTATTAAAAAAACTCGGCGGCATTTTAGGGTTACTGCAAGCCGAACCTCAACCAGCGGAAATACCGGCGGAAATCACCGCGCTGGCCGCCCAAAGAGCCGCGGCCAAGAAAAACAAAGACTTCGCCCTGGCCGACAAACTACGCGCGGAAATTTCGGCGCAAGGCTACACGATCAAAGATACGGCGCAGGGGTTTGTGCTGGATAAAAGGTAGATTTCTATTTACGAGAATCGTATTCCTTAAAATAAGTGTTATGTTTCATGGTAATTACGCAACAGCTGTTGCAGAATTTTCTCAGCAAAAGATTAGTTCTCAGTTACTAGAAATAATCGCTAGGGTTTCTTTAATAGACGGATTTGAATCATTCGCAAAAACAATTTTGTTGTTAGTATATTGTTCTTTGATCTGAGTTATAAACTCATCAGCCCAAGACGGAGTAAGCACATTAACCCCATTAAAATCAATAATAATCTCTTCTTGTGGCGTAAGTTTAGATAACAGATAAGCATTGGTAGACAGAAAAGCTTCTTTTCCAGCTGGTCTGGAAACCAAAATTACACCAAAGTTCTTAACATCTATTTTCATAATGGACTCCTATTTATATTTTAGCAGAGCAACACAACCAAACACAGGACTATCAGAACACAGACTATCGATGATCTCCTTAATATTTGATTCTTGTAAAAATATTGGTGTCACCATAAATCTATATATACTTCCTTTTATATCAACCGTTATTATTAGTTTTTTACTTTACCAGGAACTATAACATTTTTTATCATAAGGTTATTTTAGCATAATTCTATATAGACGCTTTTTTCTTGCATTTAAGAAAAATTACTTATTCACCTTCGCCAGCTTCTCTGCCTCGCTAGACCTGTCGCCTATGCGCCAGGCACAGCTTCGCGTGCAAGGAAATACCGGCGGAAATAACCGCCCTGGCTGACAAACTGCGCGCGGAAATTTCGGCGCAAGGGTATGCGATCAAAGATACGGCGCAGGGGTTTGTTATAAACAAAATATAAATTTATAGCAAATTGTTTTCATTAGCATACAGGCAATATGAATTTTCAAAAGCGTGTCCGCTAATAGAATGAGCAATATCCACACAACCGCCTTTACATACCGCCCCATGCTGGCACTTGGCACAGCAACCCTTTAACTGGTTCTTGTCAAAATTTCTGGTATAAGCAAATGATTTGGGATCAGTCCAAATATCATACAGACTGCGCTCGCGCACATTGCTCTCGATATATTCGTCAGGCAGAGAATCACAGCCTTTGATATTGCCGTTGCTTTGGATGCCGAGATTGCTACGGCCGGCTTTGCAGCCGTCCCAACAATTATAGTTAATCGTGCAAAATGGATGTTTCTCTGAAAAATAGCCCAAGTCGTCCGCTCCAGCAATTGGCAAATCAGAAACAGAATGTTCCTTGACGGAATTATGAATAAATTTTGCAACAGATAAATACTCATCTTTATTTAAAAAATAATCTCTACTGAAACGACTGCCGTTATTATTGCAAATTTGTATCTGCCAAGCGATGTTTTTGCCTAAAATTAAATCTCTAATCAATGGCAATTCTTTTACATTTATTTTATTGACAGAAGTAATGACCGAAAGATTTATTCCGGTATTTTTAAATAATTCCAGCGATTTGAAAATTCTATCAAAAGAGCCTTTATAGCCTCTAATATAATCGTGTGTTTCTGCTTTGCCGCCGTCTAAACTAAAACCAATAACGCTTGGTTTTGTAGCAATTACTTGTTTGGCCAGCTTTTTATTATTCGGGAACAAAGAACCATTGGTAACATAAGTAATTCCCAGCCCTGTGTCCATAATCATTTTGGCAATCTCATACCAGTCTTTGCGTAAGAATGTTTCGCCGCCAATTAAAGATACTCTCTGAAAACCAATTCGACGCAAATCATTAGCCACAACCCGAATTTCATCAAAAGTTAATTCGTTCTTACGACTTAAACCAGCCGAACCACCGCAATGCAGACACTTAAAATTACACAATAATGTGAGCTCCCACACCGCACAATCCGGCTGATATATATCAACTCCTGTTTTTTTCGTGATATTTATACCCACAATATATTCTCCTTATCTGTTATTTTTAAGGCTTAACGCCGCTGTATATTGCGCATATTTATGCTGGGCTTCTTTGGTCCAAAAATCCGTAAATCGCCAGACAGGTTCTTTAAGTAATTTTTTTAATCTCTTGATGTCATTCCAGACCAATTTTTTATCGATATTTATTTCTTTGTTATTTAGTAAAAATAATAGCAACTTGGGAGAAATATGCTCATATGCATAAATAGTTTTTTTAATATCTTTGGTCCGTAAAACCTCTTCCAGAATTGCCTCATAATAAGGAAAATCCGCGTAAGTGATTCTTAGCTTTTTGTTTTTAGCCATAGCACTAAGCACAGTGCTTCTCTTTTCAAAATAATGATCATCAATTTTTTGCGCTACAACCCGCACGCTCGGCCTAAAAACAAAGTCTGCAAATTTCTGCTGGACGACTATCTTAAAGCCACTTTTATTCAGCAGATTTTCCAGTATCGGCAGAGAAAAACAAAACTTATGTGTCATACCAGCGTCTTCTATGCCGTAGATATGACACAAAATATTTTCTTTATCCGCAAGGTTAAGCGCCGAATTGTATTGTCGAAAGGCTTTCTCTATGTCAGGAGTTGTAATGACCAATAGTCCATCTGGCTTTAATAAAAGATAACCCTTGGCTAAAACAGCCAGAGAATCACAATAACCAAAATGCTCGATGACATCTTTTAGTAAAATTTCTGCAAAATAACTATGCGGTAAATTAAGGGTAGTTGCAGACATTTTCATATCTGCAACTACATTGTTGTAAAAATCTACATTCAAATAATCTTGCAAGTAATCATAACCACACCCTAGATTTATTTTATTTGGATAATGTGTAGTTAATCTCATTTTTACTTACCACCGCGTATCTTGTGCCAGGCGTATAACTACTTGAGCTAGGATTTATTGACGTTGAATCTGGAACAGTAATTGTATATACATCTGGTTGTTTATTTGCAACCTTCGGATAAGTAATTTTCAATTCAAAACTACCATCCTCCTGCTCACTGATTTCAACCCCTTCTTCGCTACCATCAAATATATAAGTCCACCTACTACCTTCAACAGATTCCCCATCAGATTTATCTTTTATCATTGCATTTGAAGCAAATGTAACGTCTAATACTCCTCCGTGCTTGCTGTTGTGAAAATGAATACCGGCCTTTTTTAGGTTTTCCGCCGATTTTACCGACACGGAATAATCAAATTGTTCCGCAACCTTACTGCCAGCGGAAATTTTGCTCATAACATTTACAGACGGTTGAAGATAAGAATCATTAAATTGACTAAACACATCTGACGGCAGTTCGTCCTGCAATATCGTAAGCACTGCGTTTAACTTCTGGTCTGTGGTATCTTCCAGCCACAGATCCATAAGTTTAGAAGTTGCATCCTGCAATCCCTTGCTGGTTTCTTTCAAAATATCTGATTTCACAGATTGCGCAATATTTGTCGTTCGCTCATCTTTAGCAACTGTCCCTCCTTGTATCTTTAATACATTAAAACTAGGCTGATTACCGTTAATTCCATCTACCATATAAATACCCTCCGTCTTATTTTTTGGTTTGCTTAAATTTTTTTTATTTCAATTTGTTTTCTGAAAATAGAATCCAGATACTCTTGTTTTTCATTTTTTTTCTGCTTGGACATGCCATCTTGTTCTTTGACTATAAAACCCATATAAACCACCCCCAATCATTTGAAAGTGATTTTATATACGAAAAATATTTTTCTGGTTTTTGCTTGGAAAAATCTGGTAAATTTACAGCGAATTTATTTATTACAAATTCGTAATGGGGGGGGGGGGGGGGGCAAATGTAAATTAATAATTATAAATTTTTTTAA
>JAIRWS010000131.1 GCA_031268855.1 Candidatus Margulisiibacteriota bacterium
ATGCCGGTCATATCGGCCTCTTGAAAAGCGTCTTTGCCGATCTGCGTCGTGCCGACCTGTCCGGTGATAGCCACCAGCGGCGCCGAGTCCATGTAGGCTGTGGCGATAGCTGTGACAAGATTGGTTGCGCCGGGGCCGGAAGTGGTCAGGCACACGCCGACCCGGCCTGTCGCGCGCGCGTAGCCGTCCGCCGCGTGTCCCGCGCCCTGCTCATGGCGCACGAGAATATGTCTGATCCGTTTTTCAGCATACAGCGCGTCGTAAATTTCCAGTGCGCGTCCGCCCGGATAACCAAAAATTACCTCCACGCCTTCTTTGACCAGAGCTTCGATAAGTATCTGCGAGCCTTTCATAATGAAAAAACATTCTACCACACGCGCGATTTTCTCGAAAGAATAAAAATCGGCGGTCAAATCTTGTTAATTTCTGGCTACCGGCTCCAAAAATTTTATATTATTTTGGGCCAACATTTCAGCGTAGTTCTCACGATTTAGTAGATACTCTGCAAACGGATGGTAATTGTCCCGAAAGGTTCTTGAAATTTTTGCCTTGCGTTTTTCATTCCATTTAATTTCTGCCGCATATATCTCACCGGAACGCACCGCCACATAGTCGATTTCTTGCTGCTGGGATGTGCGCCAAAAATAGCCCTTGTGCGCATTGTGTTTCTTAAACTCCGCCACTATATAATTTTCAAACAAGCGGCCAATATCCAGACGTAAATTAGCCGGTTTAAAATCGTCAATAACAGCATTACGAATACCCACATCATAAAAAAAGAATTTGTTCGATGCTTTCAGTTCATTGCGCAGATTGCCGCTATAACTCGGTAAACGAAAAATGATGAAAGACTGCTCTAACAGCGCGATATATTTATCGACAGTTTTGCTATCCAGCCCCACCAATCCGGCAATTTCATTGATGCTCACCTGTGAGCCGATCTGGAACGCTAGAGCCTGTAAAATTTTCGACAACTTATCGGTCTTGATAATTTCACTTAAATTAAGCACATCTTTATATAGATTGTCTTTAGATAAGGCCTCGACCCGTTCCCGCGCGTCAGACGGATTCATTACAACATCCGGGTATGAACCGTAAAGCAAGCGGTTTTCGAGATTGGTTTTCTCGGAGATCAGCCCGTTTTGCAGAGAAAGTTCCCTGAACGACAGCGGCGGCAGCCAGAACTCCCACTTTCTGCCGGTCAAAGGTTCGTTAATTTTATTGGCAAGGTCAAAAGAAGAACTGCCTGTGGCAACAAGTTGTATTTTGCCGCCAAAATTGTCTTGAATGATCTTTAGTTTTACGCCAATATTTTTAATGCGTTGTGCCTCGTCGATGATGAGTGTTGTGTTGCGGCCAAGAATAGGACGAAAAGTGTCGGCGCTAAAATTCTCAAAACTTGCCCGCGTGGTCTCTTCGTCGCCATTGAGCCACAGCGCACTTTCTTTGCCGCCAAAAATAGTTTTTACCAGCGTGGTTTTACCTACCTGCCGCGCGCCGTAAATAATAATTGATTTGCCCTTGCCGATTTTGGCGCGGATTTTATTTTCTAAATCTCGTTTTATCATTCCTTAAATTATAACACCTTTTTGCCTTGGAATCCAAAAATCTTATACTTTTCAGGGATTTCAGTCCAAAAATCTTATATTTTACGAGGACACGCAAAAGAAGTACCTGTTGCCTCGGCAGCGGGTATAGAAAAGAAAAAAGTGGGTAGTTATTTCCTACTAAATCAAAAAGGAGAAGCCATGAATAAGTCTTTGGAAATTTTGAATTTTTTGGAAAATTCCAGCGAGGAAGAAAAAGTCTATCAGGTCAAAAATCGTTTCCAATTAAGCTCGGAGCGCAACGCGCGGGCGATCCTGCATATTCTGGAAAATAGCGAGAGCACAGCCAGATACGAGGCCAAGATTGCCAAACTGGTCAAGAAGCTGGAGGAAAAATACGCCAAAGCAGCCAAACGCCTGCAAAAACGCAGCGAGAGTTTTTTCAGCGCTGGCTACGCCGACCGCTCCAAACTCGAGGAGATCAGCGGCGATATTCGGGAATTGCAGATCCTGCTGCAATAACTAGCTCTGCTTTACTGGCAAAACAACGGCGCAAGAGAAAAAGAGAGAATAATTTTACAGTCCCAGTTTTTCCAGACGGGGCAATATTGTCTTTACAGTGATAGTATCAAATGATACTATCATTATATATGCGTCCGCCTTACGAAATAACGCCCCAAATTCTTAAATCAACTGCGGAAATAACCGAGTTGCTTGGCAGCTTGAGCGGCGCGTTGATCGCCAAACCGGACATCAAACTGCGCCGTCGCAACCGGATAAAAACCATTAAATCTTCGCTGGCCATCGAAGGCAATACTTTTACAGAGGAACAAATTACCGCTCTGCTGGATGGCAAAAGAGTGCTGGGGTCTCCGCGGGAAATAACTGAAGTGCAAAACGCCCTGAAACTCTATGCTGACCTGCCCAGGTATCGGCCGGATAAAATAAAAGATTTTCTGTCTGCACACGGCGTGCTGATGCGCGGGCTGGTAAAGAGTGCAGGACGCTGGCGCAGTGTCAATGTTGGGGTGGTGTCAGGCACAAAAGTTATTCATGTTGCTCCCAAGCCGCTGTTTGTGCCCAAGCTTATGCAAGATCTGTTTGACTGGCTAAAAATTGATAAGGCTACCCACTACCTGATAAAAGGAGCGGTTGTTCATTACGAAATCGAGTTTATCCATCCTTTTGAGGATGGCAACGGCAGAATGGGGCGTTTTTGGCAGTCGGCGCTGTTGACCGCGCACAATTCTATATTTGAGTATCTGCCTGTGGAGTCGCTGATTGAGCAAAAACAACAACAGTACTACCGTGTTCTGGAAAAATGCGGGCAGCAAGGCCGATCAACTTTATTTATTGAATTTATTTTGCAAACCCTTAAGGAATCATTAGCCGAATATGCAGGACAAATCAGCGGCGCGACCAGCGCCATTGCCGATCGTTTGGCCAAAGCCGCCGAGGTTTTTCAAAAAAATAATTTCTCGCGCAAGGATTATTTGACGCTGTTCAAAACCATCTCCACAGCTACCGCTAGCCGCGATTTAAGCCAGGGAGTCCAGCAAAACTTATTACAAAAAAGCGGGGATAAAAATAACACTCGCTATAAGTTTCAGGATACCAAATAGCGATAGTATCAAATGATACTATCATTTAAGTGGCAATTATTTATATGTTAGGATTGTCTCATGTGCGGTATAGCGGGAAAAATTAGCGCGCGGGAAATCACGCCGGAACAAATCCGGGCGATGACGGACACGCTGCTCCGCCGCGGCCCTGACGCTGCTGGAAACAACATTAGTCGCGGAAGTTATACCGTAAGGCGGGTGTCGCCGCCCGCTTGCCTTTCGTCCATTATTCGTCTATTATTCGTCCATGTCTTTTAAGCCGCGTTATAGGATCACGCCGCAGCTGCTCAAAAATATTAAGCAGGTATCTGTCTTGAACGCGAAACTAAACGACAGAAATTTCCCCCAAGTAGTTTTTGCCCGTTTGGAAAAAGCCGCGCGCGAAATTTCCACCTATGCCTCGACCAGCATCGAGGGTAATCCGCTACCTTTAACTGATGTGCGCCGCCTGCTTAAAAATCTGCCGCAAAATCTCCGCGACAGTGAGAGAGAGATTGTTAATTACAATAAAGCGTTGCTGCAAGCCAATATCTATATTCAGACCGG
>JAIRWS010000132.1 GCA_031268855.1 Candidatus Margulisiibacteriota bacterium
GTTGTTGGCGGTGTTTGTCTGGTGGTGGGGGGGGGGGGGGCCGCGGTGGGGGGGGGGGGGGCCCCGAAACCAGCCCGTCCGCAGCCGCGGCTGTTCAAGGAATCGCCGAACAAACTGCCGCCAGACAAAGAGACCTGGAAATATTACTCGAAGACCGCAAACATTCTCTGCAGGAATTCGAGGCTGAGCTGCTGCTGGCCGCCCAGAATATCACAGAGTTTGAGGAGCGTATCCAAAAGGTCATAGCCGCTGTGCGGGCGGAGCTGGCGCAGATCTACGCTTTGCTGGATAAGATCACCGCGGCGCCGGCCGCAGATCTTACCGCCGCCGAGCGCCAGGAACAGGCCGCGGTTGATTTTATTTATTCCCAGCAGGGTCATCTCGAAGAGACGGGACAGGATGTGCTGTCCTTGCTGAACGGCGAGCTAAATCGGCCTGGCGTCAATGCGCGGCTGGCTGATTTGGAACAGGCTTTTTCCGAGAGAACGCGCGGTGAATGCCGCGACGCTTTATTCGGCTGGTTTGATCTCGGAGAGGGCGCCTATGAGATCGGCCAGATCGACGCGTTGAGCGCCGAACTGCTGAAATATAAACAACAACTGCAAATAATGAATCTGGCGCTGGAAGTCCTGACCGCCGAGCCTCCGGTGGAAGGCGCGGGAGTTTCCGCCGGCCTGCAGGCCAAACTGGACGCGCTGGTTTCCCTCGGAGATCAATACATCGCCATTCAAGCGCTGAAACATTTGCAAGAATATCTGGCCATTGAGAGAGATATTGCCAGCGCGCAGAGCGAGCAGGTCAAGAAAAATATAGAAAGCTTCAAACAAGCTGTGATGTCCAAATGGGAAAAAATAATACGCGGGTATGTTTCTCTGCTGGAAATTAAAAGTGACGCTGTAGAAATTTTGGACGATCTGGAAAAAGGTGTGAGAGTTTCCGCTGTGGCTTCTGGCGGAGAAAACAGCGGCGGTTCGAATGACGAGCCGTCCGAACAGATTGCCAAGCAGATCGCAGAAGCTCTGCGGCAGGGCAATATAGACGAAGTTTTGGACTTGCTTTTAGATTGGGGCGGCAATATTCCGCCGGAATTTGCCAGTCTCCTCGATCTGCTCAAGCAAAAAATCGAGGATAAAGTTTTGCGGCTGATCGCTGATCTTAATTTTACCGAACTGAAAAAAATGTACGACCGTCTGCCGCCCGAACTAAAAGAATTTGTCAAAAATTTGCTGAAAAAAGAACTGGAGACGAACGCAAAACTTGCCGCCAGCCTGGATAAAGACCTGCTGTTGGTCAGCAAATAAAGATTTGTTTAATCAAAAGTCGATCAAATCCTTGACGCGTACCGGCGGCGCGCTGGCGATCAGAAAAGTAGAGTAGGCGCCGGACTTATTTTCCAGCTACAAATGCTGGACGCCGCGCGGCGGAATTCCCCGCGCATATTTTGTGATCAGCGTTGTGACCAGACAGTGCGCCAGCAGGATAATGCCCCAGCCGCCCAAAGGATAAAGCAGCCAGCTGGCATCGTTTTGGTTGTTTATTTTCGTGAGGCCAAAAAGAAAAATTATTACCAAACCGAATAAAACCGCGTGCGCCTGACAGACCAGATGAAAGCCGAAAAATATAGTTGCCTCGCGGATATTTTCGCGGGTCAGCGGCAGTCCGGCGTTGAGCTTGATGATGCGCGCGGTGCGCCATTTTTCCAGCTGCGGCGCAAATCCGGTAAAAGTCAGCAGATAGTGAATTAAAACCACCGGCCCCCACGCCACGCAGGGTATCAGCCAAAATGTTTCCGCAAAAAGCAATTTGTTGATGCTGATCAGCAGCAGCGACACCAGCAGATAAACACTCAGATGAAAATAAAACGCCAGCCAAAAAAACAGACGCGCGGCACGGCGTTTTTTCAGCTCGCGCTGGGGCAGATCTTTTTCCAGCGGCCCGGGCGTGATACTGGCCAGATGTGCCCGCCGCCATTCCCGCGCCGTGCGCGACTCGATAAAAAAATGAATGCCAAAATGCAGAAAAAGAAATATGCCCCAGACGGAGAGCGGCAGAATAAACCACGGGATTTCCGGCGAGGTGGTTTTATTGACGGCGATCAACAGCGCGTTAATGCCGGTGTAGATAAAAAAATGAAAATAAAAAAAGGCTCTGGAAATAAATTTGGCCAGAGCCTTTGACCGGGAATCCATTTATTTTAATATTTTTTGCAACGCCTCCGCGCGGTCAGTTTTTTCCCACGGAAAAACATCCCGCCCGAAATGGCCGTAAGCTGCGGTGTTCCGGTAGATCGGCCGTTTCAAGTCCAGCGCCGTGATGATGCCTTTCGGCGTCAGGTCAAAAACCTGGGGCAGCGCCGCGGCGATTTTTTCTTCAGAGACTTTGCCCGTGCCGTAAGTGTCCACGTTTATCGAAAGCGGCTGTGCGTAACCGATCGCGTAAGCCAGCTGCACTTCGCATTTCTCGGCCAGACCGGCGGCTACGATATTCTTGGCAATATACCGCCCCATGTAAGCGGCCGAGCGGTCGACTTTGGAAGGGTCTTTGCCGGAAAATGCTCCGCCGCCGTGCGAGCCGACGCCGCCGTAACTATCCGCGATTATCTTGCGTCCGGTCAGCCCCGTGTCGCCAGCCGGCCCGCCCAGCTCAAAACGGCCGGTCGGATTGATGAGTATTTTGCAGTCCGCGCTGCGTCTGTCCGCCGGTATGACCGGATCGATGACCAGTTCGGCGATGTCCTTGCGCAGCTGCTCGTTGCTCACTTCGGCGTCATGCTGATGCGACACGACTATTGCCGTGACTTTGCCCGGCCTGCCGTCGTCGTATTCCACCGTGACCTGTGATTTGCTGTCCGGCCGCAGGTATTTTATTTTTCCGGACTTGCGCAGCTCGGCGGCTTTCAGCACCAGCGCGTGCGCGAGATCCAGCGTCAGCGGCAGATAATTTTCCGTCTCGGCGGTGGCGTACCCGAACATCATACCCTGATCGCCCGCGCCCTGTTCTTTAAAATCGCCCAGGCCTTCGGTGACGCCCTGTGAAATATCCGGCGACTGCTGATGTAGATACACTTCGACGCGGCAGGTTGCGGCATTGAAACCATATTCGTCTTTCGTGTACCCGATGTCGGCGATGACCTGCCGCGCGACTTTTTCATAATCCACTTTGGCGGTCGTGGTGATCTCGCCAGCGATGACCACAAGATCGGTCGTGACCAGCGTTTCGCAGGCCACGCGCGAATTTTTGTCCTGCTCGAGGCAGGCGTCGAGTATCGCGTCGGAGATCTGATCGGCGACCTTGTCCGGGTGCCCCTCGGAAATTGATTCGGAAGTGAAAAGATGCTTTGCCTTAATTTTACTCATCAGTACGCTCCTTTTTTGTTTAATCCATACCTAATAGGTAGGGATTATGCGCTTGTTTTCCGCGAATGTCAATTGCCGATCACAACATGTGCCCAGTGCCCGTGCCTGTCCCTTTTTTTTGAAGGTTACGTCCGCTTCGGGCAAAATATTTGCCACGCTTGCCATGTGCCTGTCCCCAAGCCAAACTTCAAACTTTTTTGCCTGCGGAACTTAACAAGCGCGTTAGTGCGAAGTTAAGTGACGCCTACAAGCGTGCGAAGCGCGCGCCGTAAGTGGCGTTTCCCAAAACTTCAAACTTTTTTGCCAAGTGGCACAAATCCTGCAACATAGTTACCTAAAAGTTGGCAAAAATTTCAGATTTTTGCCAAAGGAGTGAGTTTATGAAAAAAGCGGCATTGTGGGGAGTTTTGCTGACCGCGCTACTGGCGGCGGAGTTTTCCGCGGAGGCGGTCACTACTATAGAAAGCCCGCTGATTGGCCGGCAGGTGGTTACGCAGAGCCTCACCGAGTTGCCGCGGCCAGAAAAAGTTTATCAAGATAAGCTGTTTGCGGAATTTGATTTTCAGACCACTGAAACAGCCACCGGACTGCAGATGACCGGCACGCCAAAAAAAGCGGACTCAAGTTTTTCCCGCTTGCTTATCCAATTGGACAAAAATAAAAATTTGCTGGAACTGCGCCTTTACAGCCGGGCGGGGCAGGAAGTGCTTTCGCTTAAAAATACTTACGAGGAGCGGGGCGGTATTTTTCTGCCGGCGCACACCGAAGTGTTTTTAAGCGAGAGCAAACTCCGCGCCGTCACCGAATACCGCAATGTCCAATTTGAGGGAGAAACAAAATGAAAAAAATATTTTTCCTTCCATTGTTGTTGCTATTGTTGTGCGGGTTAAGCGCCGGGCTGGCGGCGGAAATCCAGCCGGTCAATTTGCGCGCTTTGCCGGAACACATGCGCTCTTACAAAAATTACCTGGTGGTTTTTGTGCATGGCATGGGTAGTGACGCTGAAGCCTGGACGGAATTAAAAAAGCGTCTGCCGGATCTGGTCGGCGATCCGGATTTTGCCGGACATCTTTACGCCTACACTCTCTCCGACCCCAATGCCGCGTATTACGGCAACGCCGCCGAGCTAAAAGACTGGCTGTCCGCCGCCCGCCGGGAATTTATTGCCGCGCACCCTGATTGGCCGCCGGACAAAATTCCGGCCAAATTTATTTTGCTGACCCACAGCATGGGCGCGCTGACCGCACGGTCGTATATTTATTCCGACACTCTGGCGGCGGCGCGTGTGGACGCCAAAAATTTTCCGCGCGGTTTTTATCAGGACGATGTGCAAAAGGCGGTCTTTCTCGCGCCGCCGCATCGCGGCTCGAGCATGGCGGACTTTATTTATCACTACATGCTTTCCGATCAGGGTTACTATATCGGCTCGGCCGGCGTTTTGCGCCAGGCCTGGGATATTTACGACCGGCTGGCGCAGGCTCTGGAAGCGCTGGAAAAACTCAAAGAATTCGATATGTCTAAACTTAAGTTTGAATTCGACGAAGACGGTGTAAAACTTGGCCAGAGTTTTGATCTGCCGTCGGAGCTGCAGAAACTCAATGACGAGTTTTGCCGACTTTTTGAGGAATATGAATTCAGCCTGCGTCTGGCCGACGACGGCAAATATCAGGCCTCACTGCGTGATTTGCAAAATAAAATCGCGCAATTGACCGAGTTGTACGATTCATTCAGCCGGCTGGGTTCAATATTTGGCGAATTGGATTCCGCGCCGCTACTGACTTTTCCGCTGCTGAAAACTTTGGTGGAGGCCAATAATTATCTGGCGTCAATTTTGGTCAAGGATCTGCTGGACACGCTGCTGACGCAGTACTTTCTGAAAGAGCAGATAGAGGGCGGCGCCGTGCGGTCTTTGTTGAGCCGCAGCCCGGTGACAACGGTTTTGAATCTGGCGTCTTTGCCGCCGAACTATGATCCGGTGCTGTACCGCAATATTATTCCGCGCGGGCTGGTCGCTTTTGACCGGCGGAATACAGAGGTTTTCAATCAATCGTTTTACGGCAATCTGCCCGCGCTGCTGGGCGCCGCCGAAGAGCTTACTAACTTCACGCCGGGCAGCTTTATTTCCGGTCTGGCTGCCAATTCTTATCAGGTCAAACTGCTGTCCTCGCCGGAGTATCAGCGCCTGCCGTCTGGTGAGGCGCGGCTGCTGGCTTTACTGATGAGTTACGCGCGCGGCCTTTTTACCGTGGAGGGCGACGGCGCGGTAGATATCGACAGTCTGCGCGGCCGGGACATTCCCAATCTGTCCGCCGCCAAAAATTATTACAAAGATTTTGCGCATGACGATCTGGCGGATTATTTTGACCACGGTTTTTTGGAGAACACTGTCGAAGCCGAGGCTGCCTGCGTGGTGGTCGAGCTGGCTTTAAATGCTTTCGGCTGGACTACTCCACCGGGTGTGCGCGGCGCGATCCGCGCCATGCCGTTGTTCGATTTTGTTTCTGTGGTTGTGCAGCGGCAGGAAGCTTTGGCACAGGATTTTCTCGCGCATAATAATATTTTGCTGCCGCAGAATTCCCTACCGCAAATCGAACAGTCTTTGTACGAGGCGCCGCTGCTGGTTTTGCAGAATATTTACACGGTCTCCGGCGATGAGCAGATCGAGCTGGGTGCTGACGCTTTGCAGGAGCAGACCGCTGCTGACCAGACTAATACCACACTCCCGCTGCGCCGCGGCGCCAAGACTTTTTATCTGCCACTGGCCTACAATGTCAAAGCTCCGCAGGTGCGTTTGTCCGCTGAGCTTTACGATCTGGCCCCGCATTTGGCCAAACTGGAGTACTCTTTCAATTTTGCGCCGTACACCACCGCGCCGGTTGACAAATGGGGCGCGGTGACCCTGCCGGATTTTTCCGTGGCAGAGGGGCAGAATATTATTGCTTTTCGCGCGGTCAACCGCCTCGGCCAAACGACCGAGCAGTTTCTGCGCATCATTCGTTCCAGCACACCGCTGCTGGCTTCGGAAATTTTTCCCGAGCCTTTTGCCGCGGTCAATACCGGCAATCTGACGCTCAGCCTCGTTTTATACAACGCGCAATTTATAACTGACAATCTTGGTGTTTCCAGTATCGACGAATTGATTGTTGACGGAGAAAAATTAAGCCCCGGCCAGTACGCTTTGTCCCGTGGTGCAAACCAGACTTACCGCAATTATCTCAAACTCACCGCGCCGCTGACTTTGGGCGAAGGCCGGCATACACTTTCGCTCCAGGCGCACGATGCTTACGGCCATCATAATTCCACCAACTGGTTTTTTACTGTCGATGCCCTGCCGCCGGAAATAAATATAGAAGAGCTTTGGCCGGTGTCCATTGGGCAGCTGCTGACGGTGAATTACTTTATCTCTGATAATTTTACAGTCTTGAGCGATCTGCAGATCAATTTGCGGACTGACGAGGAAGTTTTGAGCAGCAGAAACTATGCGCTGGCTGGCGCGGGACCGCAGCAGGAATTATTTGCGGTCGGCGATTGGCCGGACGGCGAATATATTTTGGAGATCGGGGTGGCGGATCAAGCCGGCAATCGCGCCGTGCGCCAGACGGCGGTCATTATCGACAGTCAGCCGCCGCGGGTTTCCTGGCAAAAAAACGCCAATACTTCCAAATTTATTTTAACGGCCAGTGAAAAAATATCCGGCCAGGTGATTCTCGCGCGCGAGCAGCTGCGCGTCCCGCTGCCCCTGGATTTTGTTACGGAAAATATTTATGCCGCGGATTTTTCCGGTTTGCCGGATGGCGTTTATGCCGCGCGCGCCCTGGTCAGCGATCTGGCCGGCAATACGGTCAGTTTGATACTGGACGATTTATGTTTGGACACGCGCGGCCCGCAAATTGTCAGCCTGCGCGCCGAACCGGTCATTTTAAATGGAGATAATTCTTACCGGACAAAAATTATCTGCGCCGCTCCGGACGCGGTGCGGGCGGACGTCCTTGTCAAGCATAAATCTTCCGGTCAGGAAATAATTAAGGCGCCGCTGGAGACGCGGGACGGTGTTTTCATTATAGAGTGGTCAGCCGCGCCATATCCCCGCGGCGCGTATATTGCGCTGGTGACTGTGACAGACCGCTCGGGCCGGCAGACCGCGCGCGAGTGCGAGATTATCAAGGACGGCATCACTCCGGAAATTATTTTGCCTGCGGCCGGAGGGCAGGCTGGGGGCGTTGTTTCGGTGACCGGCAAAGCCGTGGACCCGGACTGGAACAACGCTCTGGATTTCGATTTTTATGCTTTGTATTGGGCGGCTGGCTGGCAGCCGCTGCCGGAAAATTTGCGCGCTGTCGACACAGCTGTTTGGCAGACAACCGGTCTGGAAACCCCGCAGCTCGACAGAGCGCCGGATACGCCGTGGAATATTTCCTGCCGCCAATCTCCTGAAAACGGCCTGCTGGCCTGGTGGGATACGCGCGCCCTGCCCGCCGGACAATATACTTTGCTTTTGTTAGCCGCGGAAAAAAATCCGGGTCTTGCGGTCGGCGCGGTGTGTCAGGTATTGATCGAGCCGCCGCCGGAAAACCGGGCGGATTTTCGGGTGAACCTGGAGCAGACCGCCTCGCAAAATACAAAATTTACGCTAGTCAATCTGGGCAGCACGGCCAATATCAGCGCGGAGATAATTGATAAATACGGCCATGTTGTGCAGCAGCATTTTTGGCCGGATGTGCCGGCCGCGGTTTATCTCGGCCAGCCGGAAATTTCTGCCGCCGGCGTTTATTTATGGCAAGCCGCAGACTGGCATTTACGGTTGGCCGCTACGGAAAATAGCTCTTTTCAGCTGCTGCTGGCCGGCATCGGCGAGGTGCTGGCGGCGGACATTCCCTACACGCTTAATTCCGGCCTTTTGCAAATCGAGGGGCAGTCCGGCGGCGAAATTGTTTTTGCCTTGCGGCCGCAGACGGACAGCTTGTTTATAAATACTCAAGACAGCGCGCCGCTTTATATTGGAGCCAGCCGTTATCAGCCGCCGGCCAATGTTTACTGGCTGTCGGCCAAGCAGTCGGCCGGCGCGCTGGATCTAACCTGGGATGGCCGCTTGACCAGCGGCGGATATTCTGATAGTGGAGAGTATTACTTTCAACTATCATGTTATAATACTGACGGCGGCGGTTTTAAACGCGCCGTAATTACTTTCAATATCGAAACGCCTTTTGCCGCGCAGAGCGGCGGCCTGACTCCGGTGGACGGCAGCTTTGACGCTTTTGGCGAGTTGCATAAAATTACTTTGGCTTACAAAGTAAATAAAGACAGTTATTTGCGCGCGGCTGTGCTGGACGAGACCGGCGTGACAATTTCTGTCCTGCCGGAAGAAAAAATTCTGGGGTCGACGCAGCTTAAATATTTGAGCTGGAACGGAGCGTACCCTGATTTTGCCGGACGGCAGAGGCTGGTCAGCGGCAATTACCGCATTTTGCTGACTTTGCGCGCCTGCGACGGCTCGGCTGAACAGATATTGTCTTACGATAATATCAAAATTCAGAATAATATTTCCGGCGATCTGGCGCGCCTTGAGCCGCTTGGCGAAGCTCTGCTTTTCAATGGCCAGACTGTGCAGGCTGTCAGCGGTTCGTCACAGTATTATTGGTCAGCGCGCGGCGAAGGCGTCTACACGGTGCCCCAGACTTTTAGTTATGAACTGGAGTTGTCCGGCGAGCAGGCCGTGACCGCCGCGCCTTTTGTGCCTTTTGCCGGACTGTATCACCGCGGGTTTAACAGAGTTGATCTTGTGGTCGAAGTTTCTTATGAATGGAGCGTTGATTATAAAAACGGCAGCGGCGCCGGCTGGAAAACAATGCAGGAGGGCTGGGAAAGCGATGATTTTTCTGTGGCGCTTACCCTGCAAAATCAAACGGTCAGCAATATTTCCGCGCGGAGTGACCACGGCAGCGGCTGGAAAATTACCAATCTTGATTATGGTTATGTTAATCCCGGGGCGGATCATATTTCGGTTACGCTGAAAGATACCGCTGGAAATGTACTTTGTTCCGGTGGCAGCAATGGCGGAATATTTGAAAGCGCCAATTTCTGCAATGGAGCCTTTGACATCAAGGTATCCACGGTGGCTGGTTATGATAAGAAAAGCGGGAAATGTTACATATACAGTAAGATCGATCGGTTGAGGCTTAAAGACGACATCAAGTATTCCCGCCTGACCAACCGCTATTACGCCTGGTACGGCTACGTCAACAAATACTATCCGCAGGAAATGGATTTTTCGGCGATGTGGAATGATCTGGGCAAATTGGGTTTTGTGCCGAGCAGTTATTTTCTCAACGGCTTGACCGCCTCGACTTTGAACGCGCTTTTTGCCGAAACTTATCCGCAGGTCATCAGCGGCACAGCGGCGCAAAATCAGAGCTTGATCGAGGCTTTGCAAAAAATAAATATTCTGTATGAATCCATGCCCTGCACGGACAATAGTTATTATCAATATTTGGCGGATGAATACTGCGAGTTTATTCCCATGACTTCCGGCCAGACTTATTTCACGCCGGAAAAATTGCCGTCGAGCGACCTGACGGCCAAAGCCGCGGTGTATACGGATTTTGTGGTGACCGCAAATATTCTCTGGCCGGCCAGCGAGGAATATATAGTGGGTGAAGAAAATAAGGCCAAGCGGCTGATCGATGACCTGGCGGCCAGACGGGAAATCGAGCTGGTGGATTATCCGGCGCTGCCGCGGATTTTTGACAAGCAGTCGATTAATTTTGGCGGCTTGGGCTTTAGCCGTCTGCCGGTGCAGGCCGCGCTTGGCAAGAACGGCCTGTATCAAAAGAGTTTGCTGGATATTACGGCGCGTCTGCCCAAAACGGTAAACCGCAATTCTCTACAGGTGAAAATCATCAACAATTCCCCCGCGGCGGAGGTCTGGCTGGACGGCGGCAATGTGCTGGCGCGGTATTCCAGCGCGCGGCCGGAACAGACTTTGGCCTGGTCTACCGAGCAGGATTTTTTCCTGCGCCACGGCGTGATCGACAGCGCGGCTTTGCGTTTCAACGCGCAGAGTTACGCGCCGCAGTCCGAACCGCTTTATTTATATGAAGCGTATTTCGATCCCTTGAACCGCCGCGCCGATCTGCCTGCCCAGAATATTACGCCGGTCGATTACTACACTTTTTTGGCGCAGGATTATTATAACGCGGACTCCGGCTATGTTCTGAATCCCAATTTGGATTTCACGCGCTGGACTGTGCAGGTATACGACCAGACTGGTCAGCCCAATCAAGACTTCACGGTCACAGAAGTGAATTTAAGCAATGAAAATATCTGGCAAAATAATTTCCGGCTCCAGCTGAATCTCGACGCCGCGGAAAAACGTTATGTGGAAATTTGCGGGCAGGCGGCCGACGCTTATGAGCTGCTTTATTTTGACGGCGAGACCTGGCGGACAATTTGCACCGGCAATGCCGCCAGCGGGCGTTTGGGCTGGTGGGATGTGACGCAGTTGAACGGCGCGTACACGCTGGCTTTAAAAGCAGCCACGGACGACGACGCATATTCTTTGGCCACGCAGGAGATTTTCCTTGGCCAGCTTTTGCGGCGCGGAGAGTCTGACGCGGCGCGCCGAAAAATCAGCAGTCCTTACAAACGCGCGGAAGTTTTCTTTCACCCGCAGTCTTTTGCTGAGGACAAATTCATTACTGTCGCGCCGGTCAAATTGCAGGAGCTCGATCTGAAAAACAGGCCGGATATTTACGCGCTGGGGCCGGTAATGGAAATTTTACCGCACGGCTCGTCTTTTCCCGAGCCGGACAAACGTCCCACGGTGGTTTTCCGCTATAGTCAGGCTGATCTGGCCGAACTGCGTGCCCGGGGCGTGGATCTGGATAAACTGGGTTTGTATTACATCAACGCAGACGGTGAGCTGGAGAGCGCGAACAGCCAGATAACGCAGACAGAATACGGCGTGGAAATTCTGACAGTTTTACAGCACTTTTCGCCGTATACTGTGCTGGCCGGCGAGGTGCCGCCGCTGCCGACATTTAACGCGGCTTGGAGCGATCTGCGCGGTCGTCGTCTGAAAATTTTTGGCCGAGCCAGGCCGCAGAGCGCGCTGGAAATTTATCTGGATGATGATGAATTTTTCGGTGACAGCGACGGCGCGGACATTGTGGACAGTATTACAGCGACGACTGATGCCGCGGCCTGGATTTTTGACCGCCGCGCCTGGAACGCTGATTATCTGGACAAACTTGACCCCGAACAAAAAGACAAAGCGCTGGCGGCTAGGCGGCTGCTGCAGGAAATGTACTGGGCGGCGCTGGCGGACAATCAGGCGGCTGAGCAGGAGTATGCGCGGCAATATGCGGAGCTGATCACCGCCGACCAGACCAGAGCTGAGTTGATCCGCGAATTTTTGCTGGCGAATAATCGGGCTGATTTGCTGACGGCTAGTTCCGGTGTGGCTCTGCAGGAAGAAATAGGTTTGCGATTGGCTTTGACCGCGCCGACTTTAAATAATGTTTTGCCGGAACGTTTAGAGGTAATCCTGCGCCAGTCTTTTCCGCTGCTCCTTGGCCAGCCAGCCGCGATTTTTAAAACGACCGCCGATGACAGCGGGTACTTTGTCTGCGAGTTGCCGCTGGAAAATCCGACCGCCAGTATTTTTGTGACTTATGCATTGACCGGCAATATTCAAAACCGGCCGGTGGCGCGGCTGGATTTTGTGGCTGATCCGGAAGCGCCGCAATTCTTAGCCGTGGCTCTCTCCAGCGCCTATGCCAATCGGGAAAACCCGGCGCTGTCCGTCACTTTGAATTTAAGCGAAGCGGCCAAGCTGCTGATCTCCGCTTACAACGCGCGCGGTGAATTGCTGGATTTGCAATATGAGAATACTTATTTGCCGGAGCATACTTTGCAATTCGCGCCGCCTGCGGAAGGAGTGTTTTATTATACGGTGCAGGCTTTTGATCCGGCTGGCAACGCCGGCCCGCCGCTGGGTTTTACAGTTACGGCTGATTTTTCACCGCCGCTGCGGACGGACATTCAAGCGCCGCAGTATATCAATCCGCAGAAAAATAATTTGCTGGAGCTGATCCATTTTGCGGAAAGTATTGCGACGTATTCTATTGCGCTTACCGAAAATATAAATTATGAATATTTTATTTCCGCGGCTGATGCGGCTGGCAATGTCGTAACTTTGAGCGGCGTGGTTTATGCGGACACCGAGCCGCCTTTATTGACGGATTTTAGTTTTGGCCCGCAGGCTCAGCGCGGCGTGCGGATATACTGGCCGGAAACAGAAACCGCCAATTACCTGCTGACAGCCAGGTCGCTCAATTCCAGCTCCGGCCAGACCTATAATATTGCGGGGAATTATTATTATGATCAGCTGGTCAGTCCGGATACTTTTTATGAATATACTTTGCAGGCGGTGGACGCGGCCGGCAATACCAGCAATATTTTAAGCCGGTTGATTTATACAGCGGACGATTCCGCTCAGGTACTGTCTGACGGCCGCGCCCTGATTTATCAGGATATTCAAATCCAGGAAATTCCAGCGCGGCCGGACAGTTTGTTTGTCGCGCGGAAATTATCCGTAGACCGCAGCCAAACCACTAAAGTTCAATTGACACCGGTTTACCGTTTTCTGGCCAGCGGGCAGGAACGTTTGCTTGAGCCGCTGACCGTCACCCTGTCTTTTGCGCCGGAAAGTTTGGCTGAGAAATACATCAGGCCGGAGACGCTGTTTGTCGAGGGAGGCGAGCTGCTGACGGTCAATTATCAAACGGGCGCAGCGGTTTTCCGCGCACTGGATTTCGGCGATTACGCTTTGTTTGGCCTGCCGGAATACCGCTTGTTTGACCACACCGCGCCGCTGCTGCGTTTTTTGAATATTAAGAACGGCGATTATCTTGATCCAGCGGCTACTTTGAGCGTGGAAGTGCGGGAACAGGACTCCGCCGTGGACACGCAAAATATGTATTTGCTGCTGGATAATAAGCGTTATGTTTTGCCGCCGGAAAATCTGCGCGGCGAGCGCCTGGAAATAAAACTCTCCGCTCTCAGTTATTTGCCGGACGGCGGGCATATTTTAGATTTATTTGTTGGCGATCTGGCCGGCAATACCGCCAACGCCGCTTTGCGGTTTTCCGCCGCGCAGGAATTTCAGATCACCAAAATTCTGCCCGCGCCCAATCCTTTTGACGAGAACGGCGTTTATTTTACCTATCAGCTTTCCCGTCCAGCGGGCCGGATCGAGATCAGGATTTATGACACCAACGGCCGTCTGGTGCGCGAGCTGAATAATTGCAGCAATCAGGCCGGTTTTAATAGCACGCGCTGGGACGGCTGCGACCGCCGTGGCGCTTTTGTGGCCAACGATGTGTATCTCTATGTGCTCAAGATCGAGCAGGACGGCCGGGAGAGAATAATTAAAGGCAAAGTCGCGGCTTTGCGCTGACCTAATAAAGAAAGGAGTTTTTATGAAAAAAATTATTTTGGCGATTTGCGGCGCGGCGCTGCTCTGGGCTGATAACAACGCGGTGGATTTTTTGCAGACTGGTTTGAGTGCGCGCAGCCTGGCCCTCGGCAATGCGGTGACGGCGGCCGGCGGTCATCTCGACACCGCTTTTAGCAATCCCGCCGCTCTGCAGGAGGTAGAAGGCGAGTTTTTTTCGGCGGCGCTGAATAATTTTGATCTGGTCAACGGCCGGATGTTTGCCGCGGCCGGCCGGATCTGGCCTGGCCGCAATCCGCTGGTAGTGGGTCTGGTTTACGCCGGCTCGGAAATCCACAATATAGACAAAACGCTGCTTTCCGCAGACGGGCGTCCGCTGGAAATCGGCAGTTTTGATTCTTTTAAACACAACGGCTCCTTGCTGCTGGCTTACCGGACAAGCCGCAGTCTCTGGTGGGGCTTTAGTTTGCGCCGTTATCTTTATGCGCTCGACACGGAGACAGCGGAGGCGACCGGTCTGGATCTGGGCTGGCTCTGGCAGCTGCCGAGCTGGAAAAGCTGCCAGTTTTTTACAGGCGCGAGCCTGCGCAATCTTTTTCGAACAAAAGTTGCCTGGAGCACCGGACATTACGACACGCTGCCGCTGGGTTTGAATTCCGGTCTGGCCGCGCGGCGGAAGATCTGGGGACATCCTCTGCTGGCCAGTCTGGACTGTGTTTGGCAGGAAGAGCAGAGTTTATTTTTTCGTTCCGGTCTGGAATACACTCTGGATTGGATCGCGCTACGTTTGGGCTGGGACGAGGGTTTGACTTACGGCTTGGGCTTGAGTTATTTCGGCCTCAACATTGATTATGCGCAGACCCTGCATGAAGAGCTTGGCTTGCAGCAAAGGGTCTCGCTGTTATTTCAACTATAGTATTACAAAAAGTGTACAAAAAGGAATATATATTGTATGATATTTGGTAAGTCTTTTGAGTGGGATAAAAATAAAGAAATAGAAAATATTAAAAAGCACGGTATTTATTTTGCGGATGCCCAATTTGTTTTTAATGATC
>JAIRWS010000133.1 GCA_031268855.1 Candidatus Margulisiibacteriota bacterium
TCAAACTCCGTGATTTCCTCTTTGATTTTTTCCAAAACCGACCGCGTTTCGGTAAACTCGAATCCCACCCGCGCCGCTTTTTTCTGGACTTTTTCCGCGCGGCATAAAGCCGGCATACCGCGCGGCACAGAATCTAAAATACTCTGGGCGGATTTTTGGCTTTTTTCCGTTTTTTTGATCTGCTCCCAGTTTTGCCAGATCTCGTCCTGTCCGCTGACTTTGGTGTCCGCGAAGACGTGCGGGTGCCGGCGGATCATTTTGTCCGCGACAGCGCGCGCCACGTCAGCAAAAGTAAACGTGTTTTTTTCCTCGGCGATGACGCTGTGCAGAACTATTTGCAAAAGCAGATCGCCTAATTCTTCTTGAAACAAAGCCAGATCTTTTTTATCCAGCGCGTCGAGGGCTTCGTAAGTTTCTTCCAGCAGATAAGGCTTCAGCGAATCGTGTGTCTGCGCCCGATCCCACGGACAGCCGTCCGGCGCGCGCAGCTGGCGGATCGTGTCCAGCAAACGGTTAAACTCGTCCATTGGAAATAGTTTTGTCCGGCAGCGGTTTCTGGTCAATGTCCAACGCCGGTTCATCGCTGGAGAGAATGTCCGGATTGATCTCGACCCTGGCCGCGCCGCGAATTTTGGCAAACCAGCGGTCGTAGATTTCGTTTTCTTTTTTGCGGATCAAATATTTTTTAGCTTCGGAAGATTCGTCCTGATCCGCAAAAAGCTCTTGATTGCTCTCCAGAAAACTATTCAGCTCTTTGTCGGAAACAGCGGTTTTGGGCGCCAGCGTTTTTTTGATCTTTTCGGCGACTAAGCGCGAACGAATGCCGTCGGCTAATTCCGCGGAATCAATATGCTCCTGCGCCAGCGTTTCTTCAAATAATTTTTGAGAGGGAAAACCAGCGCGCAGTCTGGCGATCTCTTCCTGCACATCGGCGGAAGTGACCGCGATGTTCATTTTGGCGGCCTGCTGGCGCACCAGCGTTTGATTGATCATGTCGTCGATGATCGAACGCTGCGTGGTGGCCAGAATAAATTTGCCTTCTTCGGACTCCAGGTCAATGCTGCTCTGGTCGACCAGCGTGATTTTCGCGCTGGCCAGCACGGCTTCAAATTCTGCCAGCGGAATAGCCTCGCCGTTGACCAGCGCGGCGTAAGGCAGGGCGGCCGCGCCGTAGCTGAAAAAGACCGCTAAAAAAAGCAAAAAAAGTTTACGCATATACGTCTTTATTTTAGCATATTATAATTAGCCTATGGACGGCAGATTTAAGCTGGGCAGTTTGACGCTACGCAATGTGCTGGCCGCGCCGCTGGCTGGAATTTCCGATCTGGTCTACCGGGAGATTTGCCTGGAACACGGCGCTGGCCTGGCCTACACCGAGATGATCTCCGTGGCTGGTCTGGCGCGGCAAAACCGCAAAACCCTGCGCTATCTGGCCGTGCGCCGTGACCGGCCGGTGGGCGTGCAGCTTTTCGGCAAAAACCCCGAGGAATTCGCGCGGGCGGTGGATTTTTTGGCGGAAAACACGGACTTTGCCTGTGTGGATATCAATATGGGCTGTCCGGTGCGCAAAGTGGTTAGCTCCGGCGCCGGCGCGGCGTTGATGCAAAATTTGCCGCTGGCGCGGGAGATCATTGAAGTAACCGCCGCCAAATCTCCGGCGCCGGTTACGGTGAAATTTCGCCTCGGCTGGGACGCCAAAAATTTAAATTTTTTAGAGCTGGGCAAGATTGCCGAGCAGGCCGGCGCCGCGGCGGTAACTCTGCACGCGCGTACCAGACAGCAGGCTTACGCCAGAGAGGCGGATTGGACAAAAATTAAAGAATTGGCCGCCGCTGTGCAAATACCGGTAATCGGCAACGGCGATGTCAAAACGCGGGCGGATATCGGCGCGCTGCTGGCGCAGACTGGCTGCGCCGCGGCCATGATCGGCCGCGCGGCGATCGGCAATCCCTGGATTTTTGAGACGGCGGACACGGTGTCGCCGCGGCAGCGCGCCGAGATGTATTTGGAGCATACGCGGCGGTTATTGCGGTATCAGCCGGACAATGAGGGCAAAACTATCGCCGAGATGCGCAAATTTGCCACGCGCTATATCAGCGGATTTGCCGGCGCGGCGGAGCTGCGGCGGGAGATAAATACGCTCAGTGACTATGCCTCGCTTGAGAAATTGCTGCGCGGGGTTTTAAGTCCCGCATAGTTAAGCGGTTGGTTTTTTCTCTTTTCTGCTTGCGGATACCAGGCGCAGGCGAAACGCCCGCCCGCCGCGCCTTTTCCCACTGCGCCATAGTCGGCAGATCGGCGGCGTGGGTCTCCAGACGGGTAGCGTCGGAGATAGTGTGAAATCCGGAAAATAAGCGGCGCGGAAAATCCGCGCCGCAGCGGGGGCAGTTTATTTTTTCCGCTCCCCAAACCAGCTCGGAAAATTTTTTTTGGCATTTGACACAGACAAAATCAAAAACCGGCATAAAGTTTTCCCAGCAGTTCGTGCCCGCGCGCGATGTAGAGGCCGGATTTTTTAGCGGTTTTCTCCGCGTATTTTTGCGATTTAAATGGCCGCGGCCGGGCTGAGTCAAAGTATACAAACGGCACCGGTTCGCCGGAATGAGTTTTGAGGCAGATCGGCGTAGGATGATCGGGCAGGATCAAAGCGCGAAAAGGGATTTTTTTCCGGAATAATTCCCGGCAGATCGGCCCGACGATCTTGCTGTCAAAATCTTCGATAGCCCGAATTTTTAATTTCAGATCGCCCATGTGTCCGCACTCGTCCGGCGGCTCGACATGCACGATGACCAGATCTTGTTTTTTTAGAGCGCGCAGAGCCGCGCGCGCTTTGCCCGCGTAATTCGTGTCAAGAAAACCGGTCACGCCCTTGACGCGCAGCGGCTGCAGTCCGGCGTAATGCCCCAGTCCGCGGATCAAATCCACGGCCGTGATGACCGCGCCGGTCAGTTTATATTTTTGCGCGAGGGGAGTCAATTTCGGCGCTTGCCCCTGTCCCCACAGCCAGATCTGTGTAGCTTTAGTTTTTTCTTTAGCCAAAATTTCCCGCGAAGCGTTCATCAGTTGATTGAGCAGCGCGTCCCGGGGCAGATATTTTTTGACGCTCTGTCCGGTAATGTCGTGAGGCGGCGCGCAGGCGGCCCGAAGACTACCGTGTTTGATGACGCAGAGATGCCGGTAGCTTACGCCCGGGTAAAATTTAACCCGCGCGCCGCCCAGCGCGCGGTCGATTTTCTTAATGAGTTTGCGGGCGGCCGGAGTGGAAATATGGCCGGCGGTAAAGTCCCGCATTTTGCCGTTTTGGATAGTTACCAGATTGCAGCGAAAAGCCACGTCCGGCGCGCCGAGTTTGAGTCCCTGGGCGGCGGCTTCCAGCGGCGCGCGGCCGGAGTAGCGCTGGCGCGGATCGTAGCCAAAGATGGACATATTGGCGATGTCGGAGCCCGGCTTCATGCCGCGCGGAACGTTCTGCACCAGGCCGGTCAATCCGGCGGAGAGCAGTTTGTCGATATTAGGTGTGCGCGCGGCTTCCAGCGTAGTTCGCCCGCGCAGTTCCTTGAGCGGCCGGCCGGACATGCCGTCGCCGATCAGTATCAGGTACTTCATGGAATTATTTTAGCACAACATTTGCGGCAGGGGATTTTGTGCCAAGTTATTTCATGATAAACTTTACTGATTTCTGCGCCCGTAGCTAACGTCGCGCTACGCGCTTGTTTCCCTCACTTAACTTCGCTACGCTCGTTAAGTTCGGGTCAGGGTTGTTTATACCAAGATATTTTCATGATAAACTTCCTTAAGTTTTGCGCCCGTAGCTCAGGGGATAGAGCGTCTGCCTTCTAAGCAGAGGGTCGTATGTTCGATTCATACCGGGCGCGCCAGAAGTATTGTGTAGACGCTGGTTATATGCTAATATCTACTGGAGCGGTAAGCCGACTTGTATGTCCGTTCCGAGCAAACTCTTAGAGCGCGCGACGACAGAATGGAAAAAACATACAAGCGCACGCTCACTTTTTATCCCGCGTACTTTCCATCAAAAGCGATCTTTTTCTTAAATATATTCAGCCAATCTGTTTTGTTGTGTTCATATTTTTGAAAAATGCCCCAACAGAATAAATCGGCAACTTGTATACCTTGTAATTCTTTGGAGTTTCCATGATAGATATTAAACAGAGTATTAGGGCTTATGCGAGATTGCAAATGTTGTCTTATATAATAATCAAACTTGGCTAGCTCTGTTTTTGCTTTACTCTTGTCGATTACAAATTCAATTCCTGCCTTATCAGCTTTTTCTAAAGGTATTTTATCCAATACAAGTTTGGCAATATAGTTATAGAGTCGTGATTTATCCTCGCCAATATGACGGATAGCTTTTTGTTTGTCTATTGTAATAGCATAGATACTGAAGTCTATTTTTTGCAGATATTTGTATAGATATTTTTTGGTATCAAGTGTCGTATTAGTACCTTTGATTTCTTCAAATATAAATTTACGCTTCTTAAAATTCATTTTTCTGGCAAGAGTTTTTTTGATAGCATGACTAAGAAAGCGATTGTTAGCAATTCCCTCAAAACAAAGTATTGTTATTGTGAAGTATTTAGAAGTAGTTTTGCGCTTCAAATCAAAACCCAAATCGCCCGATTCATCTAAATAAAGATACCACATTGAGATATTCTACCGGCACACCTGGCGCGCGACAACTGTAGTTTACAAGACCTAAAAAAATCCCCCACATATTTTTTGAAAATAGAACAGATAACCGTCTAAAAGCGCATAAAGCTCTTTGTTTGTTAAATATAGGACAGATTATATTTTCGTGATAAACTTATGCGGTTTTTGCGCCGGTGCGGCTTCTAAGCAGAGGGTCGTATGTTCGATTCAGACCGGGCGCGCTTGCCGCTGATGCGGTAAAATATTTATGTTGGTGGGCGTAGCTCAGTTGGTAGAGCGTCAGATTGTGGTTCTGAATGTCGAGGGTTCGATCCCCTTCGCTCACCCCAAAAACTCAAGTATTTTCTTCCGCAGATCTTTTATCCCGCACACCTGGTCTGCGCCAGCTTTTTGGAGATAATCTGCCGGCAGACTGGTGGTGACGGCCAGACAGCGCATCCGCGCGGCTTTGGCGGAACGAATACCCAGCGGCGCGTTCTCGATGACCAGACATTTCGCCGGAGGCAGAGCCAGTTTTTGCGCGGCGGCGAGGTACGGCTCGGGGTGCGGTTTGCTGCGCGTGGTCAGTTCGCCGCCGACCACGCAGTCAAATAATTTGAGCAGCGGTTTGGAGAGCAGCTGCGGCATATCCGAACTCGGTGTGCCGCTGACCAGACCGAGAAGGTATTTTTTGCTTTTTAATTCCCGCAGCAGTTCTGGCAGGCCGGGCATGATGTGCCGCCGGAATATTTTGCGGAATAATTTTTGGCGGTAATTAAAAATCTTGCGCTTAAACGGCAGATCCGCCGGCAGATTATTCCGGGTCAGATAATGCTGGAGCGTGGTTTCCCATTTTTCGCCCTCGTGTGCGTAAATATCCTGCGGGCCGACCGTGATGCCGTATTTCTTAAGCGCCTCATGCCAGGCGAAAAAATGATAAGGCATGGAGTCCACAATGACGCCGTCCATGTCGAAAAACAGTGCGCGGATTTTTGACATGGCTGGAAGTCTAGCATATATTTAAGGCCGTGATCATCGGCGTTACAGGAATTACCGGCAGCGGCAAATCTGAAGCGGCGCGGCTGCTGGCGCGGCGTTTTGCCGCGGAATATATCGAGGTGGACGCGGTCGGGCATCGAGTGCTGGCCGAAAATAAATTTGTGCGCCGGGCGGTGCGCCTGCTCTGCGGCTCAGCCGAGCGGCCGGCCGTGGCCGCGCAGGTCTTCAAATCTCCTTTCAAACTTTTTTGTTTGAACACCCTGACGCATCCTTTTATGCGGCGGATCATCCGGCGGCAGCTCCGCGCCCGGCAAAAACATTTCGTCATTGACGCGGCGCTGCTTTATCAGATGGGCTTGGCCGGATACTGCGACAAAGTACTTTTCGTGGACGCGCCGGAAAATCTGATCTACGAGCGGCTGACCGCCAAAGGTTTGACCGCCGGTCAGGTCTGGCGGCGGCTGGCGGCCAATCAAAAAGTCTATATCTATAAGCAGCGCGCGCACAAAATTATCGTCAACGACGGCTCGCTGGCCGCCCTGCAAAAAAATATCGAGAGGTTTTGACCGTTCCCTGACTGTAAGCCCGTTAGGGAGCCTGTCGCAGGGAGCGTATTTCAGCAGCGCCGTTTTTTATATGTCTCGCTTCCGTGAGACACCCCTCTGTCACTTCGTGACATCTCCCCTTGTAAAGGGGAGAAAATCAGCCGTATAAAGTTTGTTCCTTGCTAAAGAGAGGCAACCAGATACGTAATGTATAATTAGAAGGTGACAAAAATATATAATATGAAAAAATATATTGAGCGGCGCAAGCGTTTGCGAAAAAACCTGACCGCTACGGAACTTATTCTCTGGACGGCGGTTAGGAATAATAAATTAGGCATTAGATTTAGGCGGCAGTATGGCGTGAAAGCTTTTGTCCTGGATTTTTATTGTCCGGCACGTAAACTGGCCATCGAGGTCGACGGCGGTGTGCACCTAACGGACAGGCAATCGGCAATAGATAAAGACCGCCAGCGAATTATCGAAAATCTTGGTATAAAATTCCTGCGCTTTACCAACGAACAGGTACGGCAAAATTTAACGGCCGTTTTGAAATCCATAAAAGACAGCCTGTCCAGCTGAAAAAGTTAGCTCCCCTTTATAAGGGGAGCTGGCAAAAATCTGCGCCGCAGATTTTTGTCTGAGGGGTGTCTGCGTCAGCAGACATGGCAACGCTGAACGCTGATTGAATGACAAAAACTGGGGCAAAAGCCGATGTGTGAAGTTTGAGGCAGCAGCAGGCATATATTTCCCAAAACTGGGTATAGCTTCAGATAAGAGAGGTGTTTTTCATGGCTGGTGGCAGTATTGAAGACAGCGTTATCGCCAAACTAAAACTTGATGAATTGCAGCCCGGGGAAAAACCAGCGGCGCTGCTGGCGTATTTTGACTCCGTGATCACCGGCAAGATCCGTACCAGTCCGGTCGAGCTAAAAGCCGTGCTGAGCCTGCTTTGTTCCTGCCAGAGCTTAGACCAGAAAAGAGAGGCGGTCACTTATCTCAATACGCATCAGATCTCGATCGACCATTTTTTTAGCGACAATATGCAGCGTTTTGACCGTTTTGAATTCAAACCGTATTTTCTCCGGCTCAAAGGCATTGAGCCGGGGCGCGAGTTTGCCGTGCCGGTCAACGCGCGGCGCAATTTTGAGAATATTCAGCCTTTGAACACCAGGCTGTACAAAGACCTGCTGGAGAGCGATCAGCAGGCGCTGCGGCTCAAGAGAGACGCGCTGCAAAAAGTCGATCTGCAGGCCGTAGCGGCGCGCCGCGCCGAGGAGAGCCGCAAGATCACCGAAGCCTTTAATCAGCTCCAGCAGCGCGTGGACAAAAGCCTGCAGTCCGGCGCCGCGACCAAAGAGCAGATCCTGGCCAAACTGCGTTTTGTCGAAGAACTTTATTTGCCGGAGCTGCAGCTGCGCCACAATGAGCCGGCTTTGCAGAGACTGGCCGGGCTGCTTTTGGTCGACGCGGAACCAGCGGCGGACAGAGCGCTGCCTGCGGTTGAAGAAGTTTTCAATTCTCTAAAAATGCCACAGAAACAACGTGAAGCTTTTTGCGCGGCGCTGGCTAAAAAGATTTGAAAGAGTATTCGTTGTTGTAACAGCGCCGTGACTATCAGCGCGGCGCTGGCTAAAAAGATTTGAAAGAGGGGAAACCATGCCGCAGGACGAAATAATCGAAGAATATTTCACCAGCGCCGCGGAGCGAAAAGATAAAAATGCTCCGCCGGACAACGCGCTGCCCGAAGGCAACGCGCCGCCTTCGGGCAGCGTACTGCCTCCGGTTAGCAACACCGCGGCGGCGGTACTGGATACAGGCGCTTTTTTTGCCAATACCGCGGAGGAGCTGCGGCGACACAGATCGACACGCGCGGCGCATCAGCGTCTGGGACGTAAATCCGGCGAACTGGCGCGGACGATTTTTGGCGAATTTGTCGACAGCCGCGACGCGGAGCAGGTGCGCCGCGCGGCGCGCCATGCTTATTTATTGCTGCGGCAGGGCGGACAGCGAGAAGCGGCCAGCCAGTTCAAGACTATAGCGGAAGAGCTGCAGGAAGAAATATTTTTTGTTTTACTCGACGCGGAGTCCGGCTATGACCTGCGGCCGGCGCGTCTGGCGCTGGGCGAGCTGGCGCGCGGCGCGCGGATCTCGCCGGAACTAAAAGCCAGGGCGGCGGAAATTTTGCGGGACAATAAGCGCGGTTATTTCGCCGAGCTGACGGACAATCTGCGCTCTTCTCTGCAGACCGCCGCCGCGCAGCTGGACAATCTACCCCGGCTGGCCGCCAAACCGGAATTTCAAAAAATGGCCAAAGATATTTACCGTCTCCAGGACGCCGCGCTGACCGCCGCCTATGCGGAGCTGACCGAACGTTTTGCCGCCTGCGCGGATCTGACCGCGGAACAGCAAAAATTATTTGCGGAACGGCAGATCGGTCTGAAAGAACTGGCCTGCGGTTTGGACACGGCGGTGATCGCGCTGGACAATGTCTGCGAAAATTTTTACGCGCGGCTGGCCGCGCCGCGAGACCGTCTCGGCACGGATTTTAGTCTGCTGGAAAACGCCGTGCGGGCCGAGCAGGCCAAAAAATATTCCGCGCTGGCCGCGCTGCTGCGGCGGATATATGAGTCCAGCGGCGGCACACTAGTTTTAAAACTAAAGCTGGACGCTTATTTTTTGGTGAATGCCGCGCTGAGCGGTCAGACCACCGTGCCGCTGAGCATTTTGTTTTGCGATCTGGAAACGGAAGCCGCGGCCTGGAATACTCCAGCCGAGCTGGATTTTCTGGACAATTGTTATGAGTACAGCAGCCAGTATAAAAGCGGCACGGCCGTCGCTCTGGATGTGATCGTCAAGCTGAGCCGGCAGGACGCCGCGGTCGTCAGTCAATGGGACAAAACCAGGCTCGACGAGCTGCGCAAATTGGCGGAGTTTTGCGGGCAGGTCAGGAGTACGCTGCAGGCTTTTGCCAAAAAACTGGAAAACATTAAAGAGATCAAAAAAATGGAAACGGCGCTGCTGCTGATCAGTACTGGCGCGCGTTTTTTTCAGGAGCTGGGCAAAGCCCTGAAAAATTTAAATAAAGACGCGGCTGTTCAGGAGACGCTGGCGCGCTGCCGTTTTTTGCTGGAAGACACGCGCTGGCTGCAAAACATCGCCGTGTTTTGCCAGTATGCGTCCGGTCACGGTCACTTCGCCTCCGCTCGGTGACCGAAGCCGCCGCTCTGTTAGACATGCCTGTCCCTTTTGATGTCGCTCCCTTCGACAAGCCCCCTAACGGGCTTACAGTCATGGAGCGCAAGAAGCTGGCATGTGCAGTTTTGTTTAACAGTTGTATGGCATTGACATTTATGGGCTGGTTTAATATTATGGATTATAAACCCTAGACAACTGTTAAGTAAGGGTTAAGGGGAAAATCCATATAACAAAAAAAATCGATGCATTTTTTGCATACTTGCCATCGATAAGTGTCTGTATACAGAAAATATACGGGGGAAGTGTCCATGCTAAATAAAATGAGAACGCCGTTTAGCGTATGTGTTTTTTTGTTCGGAATGACAGCGTTCCTGATGGCCGCTGGTTCTTATCTGGAAACCGATGATGGCCTCTACGACATTGGCATATCTACGCAGG